>PAST01000038.1 GCA_002713405.1 Crocinitomicaceae bacterium
ATATAGAAGAAAAAACATATTTATCATCGCTAATTTGTTCATGAATAAATGCTTCTTGATCGTGCTCATCGTCAATTTCACCAAAAATTTCTTCAATTATATCTTCCATGGTTAATATTCCAGATGTCCCACCATATTCGTCGACAACTACAGAAACACTTCGCTTTTTATCAATAAAGTCTTCTAATAATTTGATGCCAGACATAGACTCAGGAACTATGGAAACAGGAATCAACATTGATTTTATACTTACTGGCATTTTAAACTGTTCAGTACTATGCACATATCCTATTATATTGTCAATATTCTCTTTATAAATAATAATTCTAGAGTGGCCCGAATCAATAAATAATTGTTTCAAGTCTTCCATATTATCATTGATTTTTAAGGCAATAATCTCGTTCCTTGGAACCATACAATCTCTGGCAATAACTTCCGAAAAACTCAAAGCATTATGAAAAATCTTAACATCGTGCTCCATTTCTTCACCATCTAAGTCTTTTTTAAGCTCATTTATATACAGGTTAAGGTCTGTTTTTTTAAAACTTACTTTGTCTTGTTGTTCGTGATTTCCAAAAATTTTCAAAACTAAATTACTCAGCAAAACAACGAAAGCAGTAATTGGCCATAATAAGATATAAACAACAAACAATACCAAACTGAAAAAACGAAGGGTTGCATTGGGATTTAGCCTGAAAACAGCCTTTGGCAAAAACTCTGCAAATAACAATATGAAAAATGTAGAAAATAAGGTTTGTATTAAAAGAACTATAGATTGGTTAAAATTAAATATCAATAAATATGGCTCTATTAACTGGGTAATATATAAAGTATAAATAACCATTGCTATGTTGTTTCCAATAAGCATTGCAGCAATAAACCATGCAGGTTTCCCATTGAAGAAAGAAAGAATCTTTGCACTAAACTCTCCTTTTTTATTGTCTAATTCAATCTTAATCTTACTTGAGGATATAAATGCAATTTCCATACCCGAAAAAAAAGCAGAAAATAAAAGAGAAATTAAAGTAAGTAGGAGTAAAGTAATAGCTGACATTATTATTTTTTATTCCCTAATCTTTTACTTAACCCTCTTCTTATTAAGTAAATTCCCCAAGAAATTACTGTCAAAAGATAATAAGCCTTATTATTAACAAAATCATCAATGATAGAAAAATAGATAGCTGAAATAGTAAAAAGAATTGAAATTACTAGCCAAATTTTTTCAGAACGTTTGTTCCATTTCTTTAAACTCTCCATTACTATAAATTATAATTAACATGGCTCTCATAAACATCGGAAAGCTGAAAAAAAGTGAAGTTACTATTGGACTTTAATTTCGTACCTTTAATCCTTCCTTCACTATTTGAAAAGGTAACTAATTTTTCAGAATACACACTATCTTTAGCAAAATCAATTTCTAACTCTTCTGCAAATAATGTATCCAAATTATAATTATTGAATATCACATTTTCTTTCACAAAAAGCTGTTGTTCATTAGAAAATAATTTCCCATAATCAGCCACTAAAACTGATTCCACTCTCATAAGAGAATCATAAAAAATTAATTCTAACCCTTCTGGGCATTCCATTATTAACCGTTCTTCATCTCCAATCAACTTAATTAGTTTTGGCGCTTTTAGCAATAGCTTAGATTTTCCAAGGTCAGAGAAGTTCAGAGTAACTCCAGTTGAAGTCTCCAAAGATTGGAATTCATTACTAGAATATTTTAAATCATTGATTTTATTGTTTTCAACACAAGAAATTAAAATCCCGTTTAAAACCAGACATAAAATCAATACATATCGAATTTTCAATCTCTAGTTTTTAGTTCGACATTTTGCCCCCAGAAAGGAACTTGTTGTGAAGAATTACTCTTGATATCCAACATTATTAATTCACTTTTTGGCAATAATTGTCCATTCCAACTATTGATTGCAGATGTTGTTGTTTTGCCACAAGAGCTAGAAGCATACTTTAACGCCAAACAATAAATTAGACTTTTATTCAAAGCGGAGTTACCATATTTAAATGAACTAGCAGCTATGATTCTGGCCTTTTTATCATTAGAAATACATTTATCAGAAAGCTTTCCTGCAATTGAAAACCCTTTTTTATATTGCTTTTTATTAAACGCAATATCGTACAATATTTCATACATCTTTTGATTTAATTTTTCATCTTCACATATACTTATAGATCGATTAAACCTCTCTTCAGCTTTAAGAAATTCTTTTCTTTTATAATCTGCTACTGCTGCGTTGTATAAATCTTTTGCTGTAGGTGGATTATCAGGGTCATTTAAAACTTTATCCAATAAAGTGATATATAAATTGGATTCAGTGCACCTGTTGTTACTTAATCTTTCAAAAATTTTCTTAATTAAATCCATATTTTCAGAATCTGAATTGTATTTTGAAAAATATATCTCTTCCAGTTTATCACAAGAAGCACATGGGCTAATTTCTTTATCCAAAAAGGCTTGGACATTAATATATTTATCAGCTTTATTATCTTTTGAAATATTTGAATCGCATATGGAAGAAAGAGTTTCATAATTTTCTAAAAATTGATCACATTCTATTTTTTTAGTTTTGAGCATATATTTATTTGCGTAAACAAAATACTTAATGTCGTTATAAGATGTGAGCTGTGGGGATTTTTCAAAAACTTCTTTATATAAAGCATAAGCTTTAGGAAACCCTTTAGAAGCATCAAAAGCCATAATATCTGCAGCTAGATCAGCCTTGATTTCATTACAATTACCAAAGTTAGTCACCCATGCGTCATAAATAGAATAAATAGTATCAACATACAACTTTAGTTTAGTAGATTTTGTCTTTTTTTCCTCTTTAGCTATCTGCTTATAAATATAAATTCCGTTTTTGTATAGGTTGGGTTTGTATTTAGGGCAAAATGTTTGTGTTTTATTCCAAAACTTAGCTGCGTCTGGATAAACTTTCTGTTTCATGAATTCAGAGTATAAAGAGACATTTTTCCTGCACTCTAAACTGTCTTCTCCCCAATTAGCTTTGCTCGCTAGAAAGCATTCCTGTGAGGAAATTGAGAGAAAAAACAATAAGTAACATATGGATGCAAATAATTTATTCATGTTTTTTTTTTAATCATATTTTCTTTTTCTAAACCAACGATCGTATCTTGTATCAGGACCGAGCGAAAACCCTATAGAAAATTTAAAATAATTTTCTTCAATTTTATTAATTGTTAAATCGCCAAGTTTTCCAAACTCAAACCCAAAATTAACTCTTGAAAGTGATCTTGAACTAAGCAGTGGTATAGATACACCAAAATTTATGCCATTTTGAATTAATGAATTCTCATCCACAATTATTTTAGACTGTGTTTGGTGAACTCCTAAGGAAAAAGTAGACTTGCTCAATAGTGATTTATTGGTGTTAGACCAATCTAAGTTTGGAGACAACCTGTAACCTAAAGAAATTCTTGACAAAGCACCCATTGGAAAATCACTCTGGGAAGAATATTTAGAGTTATCCTGAAATTCTGTCCAATCTATAGATGAATATTGAGCACCAAAGTCCCACCTTCTTTTGTTTTTGTATGCTTTACCAATTGATAAACCAAATTCTAATTTTTCAGGTAGAATCATATTAGAATTTTCATTTTCCATAGCTAAAGTATCTTTTGGAAATTCTTGAACACTAAAATTGTACTTAAAAGTGTAGGCAAAGAAATCATTGTCCGTGGCAATATCTGAACTCAAAGAATAATTAACTCCTATATTTAAAAAAAATTTGTTGTTAGATACTGTTTTGAATCTTTTAAAGATCTGAAGACCTACATCAAATCCCCAGCCACTTAAAGAAGATCGATATTGGATTCTAGAGTTGTAGTCGTTGGAATTGTTGTAAACAACTGTACTTGTTCTATCTAAGTTTCCAAATAAGTAAGAACAATTGAATCCTAAAGATATTCTTGTTGTGTCTCCTTTATTAAGAAAATTAAACCCATTTCCAATAAGTAATTTATTAACAGATCCATCTCCTTTAAAAACATACGAAACAGTGGAGGTGTCAAAAGGGACTGTACTACTAACCTCATATCCTTGAGAAGATAATGGAGTTATTCCAAAAACCAAACCCCAATTCTTAGTAATTGGAAGCCCCATGAATAAATTATTTAGCCCGAAATTATTTCCTGAAGACGTAGTTTCCTTGTTGTTATAATTTGAATTATATAAAGCAGATTTTCCAGCAAGAGACACATTATATATGGGGTTATACTTTATGAAAGAAGCGTAAGAAGCAGGATTATTAATATTGATGTATTGTGGCTCAGAACTTGGAGAAGTAATATTCCCAAACCCAAAATAATGTGCAGATTGAATGGTGTTAATTTCGCCAATCCCAAACCTAGAAAAAGGGGAAGTATTTAAAACTTGTCCGTTGATATAAATAACAGATGAAAGAAAAAAAATATATAGAAAAAACTGTTTAAGCATTGTATATTAAAACGGTATTCAAACCCTTTAATGTTAAATTTTCATCTGCAAAGATGCTGTTTTTTTTTGTTGATACAATTGATTTTATAAAAGTAGTATCTCCACCTGTCAATATAACGTTGATTTCAGGGTATAATTGTTCATAATCAGAAATNTTTTGAATGATTTCATTAATAGTACCATTAATTACTCCACTCTCAATAGATTCCTTGGTATTTATTCCAATTAATGGTGTGCTTTTAATTTTAAAATTTACCCTTGGTAAGTTTTCTGTAAAACTACTTAGAGCTTTCATTCTTAAATTAAACCCTGGTGAAATACCTCCTCCTAAGTACTCGTTAGATTTATTTATAAAATCGTAGGTAATACAAGTTCCAATATCAATCACAAGATTATTTCTATTTGGAAAAGTGTTGTAAGCTCCAACTGCATTTGCAATTCTGTCATGGCCTAATGAAATTGNAGATTTATACTTTATATTAATTGGGAGATTTAATATAGGTGACATAAGAACTAAATTTGGGAAGGATATCAATAATTTTTGCTTCAACTTATTATTTCCAACATTTGAAATTATCCCCGTTTTAAAGGTGAGTTTCTCCAACTCATTTATAATGCTNTCTTTATTATAAAAAAAAACATTTAAAAGTTGTTGGTTTTTAAATTGAGCAACTTTAACCCTTGAGTTTCCTATGTCTACTACTATACTCATATACGAAAAATCCGACTTGNAGTCGGATTAAATTTAATAGAAAAGAATCAATAATATTCAATACTATAAAGAAGATTTTTCTGACTCNTCGAATGGTTGAACTCTTATTNCACCATTAGAANTCTTAATTTCAATNTCTGAAATAGTTTCTCCATCTTTATTAGTGGAGGCTGAAANAACATTTAAATTATTAGAAGGTTGTTTTTTATCTGGATTTACTACCAAATCTTTATTTTCTGCTTTAGAACAACAAGCTTTTTTTCCTTCTGAAGAACATTTTTTAATCTCACTTTTATTTATTGCTGAAACCTCACCGGGAACATGCCNACCACCTAATATAGGTGCAATCACCAATCCAATAAGACAAGTTAACTTAATAAGAATATTCATTGAAGGTCCAGATGTATCTTTAAAAGGGTCCCCAACAGTATCTCCAGTAACTGCAGCCTTATGAGCTTCAGAACCTTTGTAGGTCATTTCACCATTAATTTCAACTCCCGCTTCAAAAGATTTTTTTGCATTATCCCAAGCTCCACCAGCATTGTTTTGAAAAATAGCCCAAAGAACTCCACTAACAGTAACTCCTGCCATGTAGCCACCAAGCATTTCAGCTACTAATAAATTATTGGATGGATAAGCCAACTTTCCTATTAGTACTATTATAATTGGAAATCCAATAGTTAATAGTCCTGGAAGCATCATTTCTTTCAAAGATGCCTTGGTAGAAATATCTACACATTTATCATATTCTGGTTTGCCAGTACCTTTCATAATTCCNGGAATTTCTTTAAACTGGCGAACAACTTCGTTAACCATTTGCATTGCAGCTTTTCCAACTGCATTCATCGCTAACGCTGAAAAAACAACAGGNACCATTCCTCCTACAAAAAGCATAGCAAGAACAGGTGCTTTAAAAATATTGATTCCGTCAATTCCTGTAAAAGTTACGTAAGCTGCAAATAACGCCAATGAAGTTAATGCTGCAGAGGCAATAGCNAAACCTTTCCCTGTTGCTGCAGTTGTGTTTCCAACAGCATCTAAAATATCAGTACGTTCTCTAACAATAGGATCTTGCTCACTCATTTCAGCAATTCCACCNGCATTATCAGCAATAGGACCAAAGGCATCTATAGCCAATTGCATTGCAGTAGTAGCCATCATTGCGGAAGCTGCCAAAGCNACTCCGTAAAACCCAGCAAATGCATAAGACATCCAAATTGCAACTGCAAACAAAAGAACTGACGAAAAAGTAGAAATCATTCCAGTAGCTAGTCCTGCAATAATATTAGTCCCAGCCCCNGTACTAGATTGCTGAACAATTTTTAAAATTGGAGCTTTCCCTANTCCTGTATAATATTCTGTAAATGCAGAGATTCCAGCTCCNACAACCAAGCCAACTAAACAAGCATAGAAAACTCTCACTGATGAAATGTCTTGAATACCTTCTCCAAAGAAATTCATTTGCATTATCTCAGGAAGCATAAATTTACATAATACGAAACACGATATGGCAACCAATAAAATNGATGCCCAATTTCCAATATTTAAGGCTTTTTGAACTTCAGGTTCTTTAGCATCATTTGAAGATATTTTCACAAAGAAAGTTCCTAAAAGAGAGATGACAATACCAACACCAGCAATTGCCATTGGTAATATAATTGGACCAATACCACCAAAAGTATCTTCAATCATTCCTCCCATGTCCTTAATAATGTAATTACCTAAAACCATAGCTGCTAAAACTGTAGCAACATAAGAGCCGAATAAATCAGCACCCATTCCAGCAACATCACCAACATTATCTCCAACATTATCAGCTATAGTAGCTGGNTTTCTTGGATCATCTTCTGGGATGTCTGCTTGAACTTTTCCAGCTAAATCTGCTCCAACATCAGCAGCCTTAGTNTATATTCCTCCACCAACTCTTGCAAATAATGCAATAGACTCAGCNCCTAANGAAAAACCTGCTAAAGTTTCCAATACCATAGTCATATCAGTAACNCCAGTTTCTGCAGACCAAACTCCACCCATNAACATTTGAAAGAATAATATAAAGAAAGAAGTTAATCCCAATACTGCTAATCCTGCAACTCCTAATCCCATNACTGTACCTCCACNAAAAGAAACTTTTAATGCTTGTGGTAAACTCGTTCGTGCAGCCTGAGTAGTTCTCACATTAGTTTTAGTNGCTATTTTCATACCCATATTNCCTGCAAAAGCAGAAAAAATAGCACCAATTATAAAGGCAACTACAATTAAAATATGAGTAGATGGAACCAAAAATGAAACACCAGCCAGAGCAATGCTTGCAGCAAATACAAATACTGCAAGTAACCTATACTCAGCATTTANAAATGCCAATGCTCCTTCATAAATATGGTCTGAAATTTCCTTCATCTTACCGTCTCCGGCATCTTGTTTCATAACCCATGCTCTTTTAACTAGCATATAGAGTAATCCTACTAACGACAATACAATAGGTAAATAAATTACAAATGATTCCATAATTTTTAAGAATTGATTTTTAGGACAGCGAAATTATACTTTTAAACATTATTGTGCAAATATGAAGATAAAATTTAGTGTTTACAGATTAAAAGATGAAATTTAAAGGTGATATTTATGGTTTAATTGATTAGAAAAAATAGATTTTGAAAACTATTAAAAAAACAAAATTATATCATTATATTTAAATTCAGCCCATATTAATGAAATTAATAATCAAAATATTATTGCTTTTACCAGGGTTTATATTTGGGCAAAATAATTATTTAGAAAGCTATATACCTTTTGATACTTGCAAATTTAGTTCTCATCCCATTTTAGAAATTAAAGTATGGGTTCATGTATTGCAACAATCTGCAGAAACCCCAAAAAATATTACCAAAGATTCATCACATTTTATAGATCAGCAATTTCAATGGATTAATAAAATTTATAGCAATTTAAAACCTCCTTCTAGAAAGAATTCNAATAACGAAAGACCATACATCAAAGATTCAAGAATACGATTTTTAGTAGATACCATTTCTTATCATATNGATAGTATTGGATGGGAAAGAATGGAAATTGTTATGGAAAAAGACTCCAATAGGTGGTTAGAAATTTTACAAATAAATGCAGACTCTAATTCAATTACTATTAAAGGTTTGAAAAATAATTTTAGTCCAATANTTGATAGTTTAAAAGTATTAGGAACAAATTCTAACAATGGAATATTACATACTTCTTANNCTNAAAAAGANGGAAGAAATACCGTTATATATNTTAAAGAAACCCTAGACATATCCGAAGGAAATGTGGGTTTTATAAGNTACTATAAAAAAATAGATAAAAATTGTAAAAAAGATAACTGGGTTANATTTACAAATGAAAATAAAGAATTTTTGCATGTATTTTACACTGGTTCCTCAAGTTATGTTCCTGCTTTTGGATGTGGACCATCTCCATTCTACTTGAANGTATCAAAATTCCTTGAAAATGGTAGATATGCAACTGCACAATTAACCGCACACGAATTAGGTCACTGTATTGGATTAAGACATACCAATACTCCACAATTTTCAGACCTTCCAAGAAAAGATAAATTCGGTTGGATCAACTGTAATTCTAATAATGTAAGTAATAATATTATGGGTTATAATCTATGTAGGAATTANTTATCTCCGATGCAAATTGGGCATATTCATTACCGATATTCAACAATAAATGAGCTAAGTCTAACAACTAACAATTTAATATCAAATAATTCTAAAATTGTTATTAAAAAAAATACTNATTGGGATAAAAATACTTTATCAAAAGGAACTATAATCATTAAAAAAAATAAAACACTTAAAGTTTCCAAAAATATTTTGATGCCAAAAAACGGGGTTATAATTTTAGAAAAAAATAGTAAAATCATTGTAGATGGTGGGAGAGTATATAGTCCATCNAAAGACTGGAAAGGCATTATNAGAAAAGAAGATAAGTTTAAAAACAAGAATTTGCATTGTAGAAAAAAAGTTAGTAGTCAAATTATTTTACTTAATAATGGGGAGATTTCTTATTGATCAATTTCNAATTCTGGTTTTTTCTTTTCTGGTTCTTCAACTCCAATTTTTTTTAAAAATTTTNCAAGTTTAGAAGAATCCTTTTTNTTTTTTATTCTTTGATTTTGGGACACTNTNTNAACTTGAATAGTGTCTACATCAAATATTTCTTCTTCTAATTCAAATACTTCACTCTTTTTTACCTCTTCTTGGTATTCNCCCTTTATAATCTCTTTNATTGTTTCTTTTTCATTAGAAATTATTTCTTTTCTTTCTTTTTTAATTTCTGCTTTATCAAAACCATAATATAAATCCTCAACAGGTCCCGANATTTTTAAAAATAATTGTTTCCCTTTTACAGAGTTTTCTTGAACAATATCAGATTTAGATTTCTTTCTTCTAACTATATCAGCCCAATTAAAACTTAAGTGGTAATCCACTTGGTTTTCAGNATTATAATTGCCGTAAAATGAAAAATCCAAGACATCATTTTGAAAATTGGTTTTATCAATTTTTGTTATTCCGTTGAATGAAAATATAGTGGATTTGAAGTCTTTAAATACCACTTTATGAAGATTTTTCTCGTAATGATTTATATCAATTATATTTCTAGTGATAATACTATTTTCAAAAACTTTTAGAACGTCGTAAAAGAAAGGATACTCTAAAAGTACAATGTCTTTAAAGGTGTTCTTGGATTCAATAGTAGAGTTTTGAAAATCCCAATTATTCAAAGAGTCNAAAATTAATTTCGAATTAAAATTNCTTGAAATATTGCCTGAAATATGTTCGTTTTTTATATAATCCTGGTCAAAATCATTAAATGATTTCATTAACTTTTTAATATTTAAACTAGATAATTCACCGTCTATTAACCAGTTTTGATTTTTACTACTTAAATCTGCATTATAGANATTTAATAAAATCTCTCCGTCAAAAGACTCCATTAATAAATTTTTAATCTCTAGGGATTTACTGAGTTTGAGCCTTTTGGATGAGATACTGAAGAACTTNAAATTATCGTAATAAAGTGTATTCGCAGTTATAGACCCTTCAAAATCTATCTGATAGTCTCCATTNGAAGAATCCTTAGAATCAAATATTACTAAGAAATCATCTAAATGGAATTTGTCAAGTTTTAAGTCATAATTACATTTTATTTTTTTTGTGTCAGATTGAATCAGCTTATTCCAGTCTATGAAATTTAAATTCATTGAAAATTCATCTTCATTAAAAAANGAGTTTTGGACAAAAATAGTCATGTTTTTTTTGGAAATATNAGCTTCAAAATCATTTAATTCTAAATGGGTTTTTGTGGGCAAATAATCTATGTTTATCTTTTTACTAANTAACTTTCCATCTAGATTTTCAAAAAATAATTTATCGTTTTTTGTAGAGATTTTCGTTTCCATTTCAAAATNTGTTTCTCCACCAAAAGAAAGATCATTAAGATTAGTGAAAAAAGGAATTTTATTTAAATCAAATAACCCTTTCATATTTAAAAAATAAATTGGATTATTAAAATTNTTAACTTCTAAATTACCACTCATTATTTTATCATTCATAAGAGCTGAAAAATGAATGATTTTAAGATNTTGATCCTTGTTGTTGAATGTTCCACTTAAATCAATCTTTTCTAATAAAATATCATTTAGCTTATCTTTCAAAGTTGCATTTTTAGNATTAAAATTGACAAAGAAATTAAGGGTTTTCTTGCTGTTAATCTCACCATTNAGATTTCCATCAAAATTGAATATTCCTTTTGANCTATATTTAGTTTTTATGCTGGCATAATCTATTGGCAGAACACTAAATATTTCAGATATTTGAATTTGGTTCCCTTTAATATTAAGATTTAATATNTCTTTTTTTGAGCTTTTATAAGTTCCCTCTAAAAAAAAGTTCATATCTGCTATTTTTAAATTTCCCTTTTTAATTGTTAATGAAAAAGGATCATTTATTACATCTAAAACAATTTCTGTACTAGCATTTTTTGAGCTTATATAATTTACTCCTTCCAAATCAAATTTATTTACTGATATACTGGAAAGTATANTTAAGTCATATTCTTTGTTAGAGAATTGGCCTTTCAACTTTGAATCTAAAATATTGAAATCGTATTCTTGACTCAATGGAACATTNTTGTAATTCACTGAAAAATCTTTTAGAATAAGTTGGTCTAAAGAAAACTTAAAGTTTTTATTTTCAGGATTGTCATTAGNAACAAATACATTGAAATTCTCTTTTCCGTCCATGCNAACTTTGATACCAAGACTCCCATTTTTTAACACTAACTTCCTCACTATATACTCTTTATTAATTAAATCGTAAGCNTCAAAATTTAGAAAAGTATTTTTTGCAAATAGTAAAGTATCATTTTTANCCAAAGGATCTTTTATTAAAAGGTTNGAAAATTCCAAAGAGATTGCTGGAAAATAGTTGAAAGCGCTTAATTCTATATCCTTAATAATCATAGGTGAAATAAGCTGATTATTTATATGTTTTAATNCAATTTCTTTAATCTCTTTATCATATAATTTTATCACCGAAAATAAAACTCCAAATACCAAAAGAATTATTAAAGCTAATATTNAAATGATATACTTAATTATACGAATAACCATATAAGTTAAAAGTTTTTTTATTTATTTCACCCTTATACTATCAAGAGTTGCTTTTATATCTGCTATATCTAGATAGTATTTAGACTTTAAATTNTCAGCAATAGGATCTTTACTTGGTAGATTTAGTTTAAGTGGGTTTTTAGCTTTACCATTTATGTATACACGATAGTCTAAGTGTGGACCCGTACTTAACCCCGTGCTTCCTACTTCTCCAATTTTCTGTCCCTGTTCAACATATTTACCCACCTTAATGCCTTTTGCAAATCTTAATAAGTGTAAGTATTTAGTAACCACATTNCCGAAAGAATGTTTAATTTTAATCATATTCCCAGCACTTCCAGATCTGCCAGCAAATATCACTTTTCCATCTCCTGTTGAAACCACATCTGTTCCAGANGGAGCTGCATAATCTACCCCGTGATGAGGTCTATAAATTTTTTTGATTGGATGCAATCTTCTATTAGAAAATTTGGAGGATATTCTTACATACTCCAAAGGAGCTGAGAGTAATGCCCTTTGCATACTTTCTCCAGATTCTGTAAAATAACTTTCAACCTTTTTTGATTTTGACAAATACCTAAATGCATAAAAGTCTCTTCCTTTGTGATTGAATAAAATGGCTTTAATTTTCCCTACACCAATAAATTTATTCTCTACATATTTAGATTCAAAAACTATTTTGTANTTATCTCCTGATTTAATATCAAAAAAATCAATTGTCCAAGCATATAAACTAGCAACTCTAGAAACCAATGCAGGGCTTAATTTATTATCAATAAAACTTTGCCATAAACTAGAAGTTATAGTTCCAGATGCTTTTTTAATTCTTATCTCGATAGGGCTTNTTACAATGTTAATTTTCAATGAGTCTAAAAAACTCATGACTACCTTTTCAGTAAGTGAGTATTGATAAATTAAATTGGANAATTTGTTGCTATCAGAATTAAAAATGGTATAATATTTATCTCCTTGATATATTTTTCTTAAATCATAAATTTCTTTAAAATCATTTCCTAAAGTGTAGATNTTCTCAAANGAAATATTTAGACTTTGTAAAATCTCACTAAAACTTTGTCCATTTTTAACTGTGCTACTGTCAATTTTAAAATTTTCAAGACTGAAGCCTTGTATTTTTTTAAATATTTCAACTTCTTCATTTTGCTTAATAGAATCCTGACTTAATTCCTGGATATTTGTATTGTTAGAATTACAAGTTGAGAATAAAAATACAATTCCAAGAAATATNGAAGTTGAAATGAGTATGTTGAGTCTGAATAACATTANGATTACAATGATAATTCAACAGAGTAATTAAACTCTAGAATTTAAGACAAATTATAAACATTAAAATGTGTTTTACATTTTAATAAAAATTGCTTCTATGGACTAACTTTATATGTTCTTTNCCCCTGTTTTTTTTAAAAAAAACAAATCCCAATGAAAATAAATCCAGGCTAAGCATTACTTTATCAAAGTTACAAATCTCTTCCCAAGCTTGTTTCATGTCGTTAGACCAATATATGTCATCAAAAATAAAAATTGAATCTTCGTTTGTATTTTCAACTAACCAATAAAAATATCTTAGCGTAGCTTCTTTAGAATGATTCCCATCAAAAAAAATCAAATCAAATTGATTTTTTAAAAGTTGGGGGATTATTTCATCAAAAGGCTGATTTATAAGTTCNACATTCTTAAGCTTCAAAGTATTGAAGTTTTTTTGAGCAAGCTTACCTANTTTAGGATCTCCCTCAATAGTAGTAACTTTACCATTTTTATTTGCGTTAGANAAATAAGCTGTTGTCAANCCTAGTGAGGTGCCTATTTCCAGAATATTTTTCTTTTGAAAGAAACTTGCTATTCTAAAAAGTATTTGTGCTTTTTCAGGTCTCGATTGAGNTTTTTTAGTTAAAATTTTAATAGTACTAGTTGAAGATCTTATATGTTTTGATCCTGCACCTAAATCTTTTAATTCAATTGCTTCATTTTGTTTTAAAAGTAAACTTCTCACATGTTCTATACCGACAAAAGAATAATACTTAATTGAGTTATCAAGTATATTTTCTATAAAGTCATGAACCATTGGAGAATGGATATTGTATTTATTGGTTCCCTGAAATAAAAACTTTAAATAAAAGCTNATTTTTTTAACCATATGCAAATTTAAGGCTTTAGTTGGTGCTATTAAAAATTTTATTAAAGACATTATCTATTAGATTTGTAGTTATGAANAGTGAAAATGAAAAAAAAGAGCTTTCTTTTTTAGGACACTTAGAAGAATTAAGATGGCGGCTTGTAAGATCAAGCGTTGTTATAATATTAGCTGCATTAGTATTNTTTTATTTTACAGATCCTATTGTCCANCAGTTTTACATAAACATGTCTAAAACAACTTTTCCTACATATCAGTTTTTTTGTCTTCTTTCTGAAAAATTAAATATAAGTGATGCCCTTTGTGCAGAGGATATCCCTATTAAAATTCAATCTATTGAAATGACCAAACAATTTTCGACAAACATNTATTTTGCATTAATTGGTGGATTAATTATTTCTTTTCCATTCACATTTTACCAAATTTGGTCATTTGTCAAGCCAGGTTTAAATGTTAAAGAACTTAAAGCAACTAGATGGATTGGGTTTAACGCTAGCTTGTTGTTTTTTATAGGTGTTTTATTTGGCTACTTCTTAATTAGTCCTCTTTGCGTGCAATTCTTNGGAGGATATAAGTTGACAGATCAAATTCAAAATAACTTTACAATTAGTTCATACATGTCAATGATAACAACTTCTACTTTTTTATCTGGTTTGTTTTTTGAACTTCCTATTGTTATGTATATTCTAGCAAAAATTGGAATCTTAGGGGTAGGTATTTTAAAAAAATATCGAAAACATTCTTTAGTTACAATCCTAATACTATCTGCTTTAATTACTCCACCAGATGTTGTAAGTCAACTTTTAGTCTCTTTTCCTATTTATGCTTTATACGAATTTGGNATTATTATCGTTAAAAGAGTAGAAANGAAAAAATTAAAAGATCTTGAAAACGAAAAAATCCTCAATTCTGACTAATGGAACTTAAGTCTATAAATATTAATAAGTCTTACAAGGGAATTAAAGTTGTCAAAGGAGTTTCTGTAAGCTTAAAAAAAGGAGAAATAGTTGGTCTTCTNGGGCCCAACGGAGCTGGGAAAACCACAACCTTTGATATGATAGTTGGATTAATAAGTCCAGAAGAAGGAGAGGTTTTTTTAAATGACTTGAAAATTACGAAANTACCAATGTACAAAAGGTCAAAAATGGGGATTGGATATCTTCCTCAAGAAGTTTCTGTTTTTAGAAAATTATCTGTTGAAGACAATATAAAAGCAATTTTAGAAATGTCTAATTTATCTAAACAAGAACAAAAAGAAAAATTGGAAGGATTAATTTCTGAATTTGGATTAAATCATGTAAGAAACAATTTAGGAAGAAATCTTTCNGGAGGAGAAAAAAGAAGAACAGAAATTGCCAGATGTTTAGCTAATGAGCCTGATTTTATCTTATTAGACGAACCCTTTGCAGGAGTTGATCCAATTGCAGTTGAAGACATCCAAAGAATTGTGCTTAAACTCAAGAAAAAAAAGATTGGGATTTTAATTACTGATCATAATGTTCAAGAAACATTGTCCATTGTTGATAGAGCATANTTACTTTTTGAAGGAAAAATTCTCAAAGATGGNACAGCAGAAGATCTTGCTAAAGACGAGCAAGTAAGAAAAGTTTATTTGGGTCAAAAATTTGAATTAAAAAAGAAAACAATTGATTTTTGAATGGCNTTAATTTTAAATATTGAAACATCAACCAAAACTTGTTCTGTAAACCTATCTAAAAATGGAAAATCGGTAGGTATTAATGAAATTACAAGTGAAAAATATGTTCATGGCGAAAAACTACATTTATTAATAAAAGATCTTTTTACATCTTCAAATCTTTCTTTGAAACAGCTTGATGCAGTTGGCGTCAGTGCTGGACCTGGTTCNTTTACTGGTCTTAGGATTGGTGTTGCAACAGCAAAAGGATTGACTTTTGGGCTTGATATTCCTCTTATTAGCATGAACTCTCTAGAAATAATGATAAATTGCTATGAAAGTATTTCCAATAATAAGAAAGCATTGTTTTTTCCAATGATAGANGCTAAAAGAAAAGAAGTTTATACAGCAGGTTTCAATTTTCAAAAAAAACAAATAACTGAAATTTCATGTCAGGAGATTAATTCAGAGTTTTTAAAAAATTATGAGAATTTTAAAGAACTTTATTTTTTAGGTGATGGAGCATTAAAATTTAAAGAAGAATTCAATCCTAAAATTGTGAAAATTGATGGAATGGTGCCAAACTCGTCTAGTGGGATGTCATATAAAACATTTGAAAAATTTGAAAAAAAAGAGTTTGAAAGTATCCCTTATTTTAATCCTTACTACTTAAAAGATTTTATTATTGGTTAAAAAAAGTTGCAAAATTTCCTCANAGAATTAAAATTATATAGATATTAGCTAACAATTAAATAATCAAACTAGTTTGTACTATATAGAAGCTTCCAAAGAAACTCCANNAGTATCTTTAAACTTTGAAAAAGGCGTTTTCTTAATTGACGGTGATTGTGTTTCTGAAAATCCTGATGATTTTTTCAATACTATTTCTAATTGGATTGAAAATTATTCTTCTAAGCCGTGTAAAAGTACCACGTTAACTATTAATCTTGGTGAAATAAATATTTCATCNTCTAAATTTTTACTCAATATTATATACCAATTNGAAAATATTTATAAATCTGGTTTTCAAGTGAAAATAAGATGGATATATAAAAATGGGGAAGATGGAAANTATGAGTTAGGAAAGGATTATTCGGAAATGGNTTCAGTTCCTTTTGATTTTATTGAAACTGTTGAGAACTTTGTTTCCAATATTTAACCTAATTTAAAGCTTTATTCATGACTAAATCAACNCACCAAATACTATANATAATATTGTTTGTTTTACTAGCAATANTGTATTTTATTCAATTTTCCAATTCAGGTAATACTGAAAATATACCAGCTCCTGAAAAGGAATTGTCTATTCAACCTCCAAATGAAGGAAGTTTAAATATAGCATTTGTAAATAGCGATACAGTTTCTAAATATTATGAATTTGCTAAAAAAATTCAAAAAACCTTAACAACAAAAAGATCAGAAGCAGAAGGACAAATTAAAAGCAAATACTTTGCCTATGAAAGTCTGGTTCAAGAATTTGAAAAAGCTTCACCAATTATGGGAGATAGAGAAAAAATGGAAAAGGCTCAAAAAATCAGACTGCTAGAACAAGAAATAATGCAAGTTGAACAACAGCTTTCAGAAAAAGTTTCCAGGCAGGAATTAGAACTAACACAAAGCTACATTGTAAAAACTAATGACTATATGCAAGAAATTGGTAAAACTCTTGGTTATGATTATGTGATGAGCTACAGGGTTGGTGGTGCAATGCTTTATGCTAATGAACGTCATGATATCACAACTGAAATAATTAAATTGCTAAACGAACGTTACCAATCTTCTAAATAAGAAACGTTTTATTATTTTATTCGTATATTTTGTTAAACTACGTTATGAACTTTTTAGTTCTCTTAGAGAAACATCAAAATGCAATCCTTGGAACATTAATAGTTCATATACTTATTTTTGTTTGGCTAAATATTCAAAATGTCTCTTTTTATATAATCCAACCTAAGGAAAAAATCCTANCCACCCTTGATTTTACAAGCCCAGAAAATAATTTAATTACAAANGATTTAAAAGAANGTTTTTCTAATAATGAAGTTGTAGTTACTAACGCTGCATCTAATTATGATAAGGNAAAAGACATGAGCGCTTCGCAGAAAAAAGCACTCGCAGAAAAAGTAGTAGTGGATGTTAAAAAATTTGAAAAAAAACAATTTAACGACTTTGGAAAAGACAATCCAATAATAGAAAATTCTCTTCAAGAAAATGAAAAAACAAAAGATAATTCAGAAAGTAAAACTGTAAATAAGTCCTTAAAAAANANCTCNAGTGCTACTGCAAAATATTTTTGTNAGAATAGAAATATGATTTTACAAAAAATCCCATCTTACCTTTGTAATCAAACAGGGAAAGTTAGGTTAAATATTAAGGTTAATCCCAAGGGAGAAGTAACAGACTGCAGAGTAGACAATTCAGAAACTAATACATCCAATAATTGCTTAATTGAAAATGCTATAAATTATGCTAAGAATTGGAAATTCAACCAAGATTTTTCAAGCACACAAAGACANGAAGGTTGGATTGAATTTATTTATCTATCTCAATAACAAAAATATGCGATTAAGCACATTCNTCCTCTNCATTCAAGTACTTTCAGTTTCTGTAATTTATAGTCAGAACAATGGCTTATTAAAAAATGAAACAATTAAAACCTATTGGGGGAGTAAAGAAAAACAAGTAAGGAGTGTTGGGACTTATCAATCAAACGGATACTCAAATATTGGAGCTAAAACAGGTAAGTGGATTCACTTTTACAAAAATGGAAATCTTCAAGAAGAGAGTAATTATTATCTNGGAAAGTTGAATGGAGAATACAAATCCTACTATCTTAATGGGAAGCTAAAATTTAGAACCTTTTACACCATTGGGAAAATTGATTCAATTTTTGAAGCATTTTACGAAGATGGAACTTTGGCTGAAAAAGGAGAATATGATATTCTCCCAAAAATAAATAGAAAAGACACAACNGCGTTAAACTATTGGCTTAGTAGAAATGAAGAAATACGATCTTACAAAAGTAATTTTTGGGAATATTATTATGAAAATNGTAGGCTTATGGAAAAATCTCACTTCATAGGTGGCTCCGACACTACNGAATTTATAGATCAATTTTATGAANCAAATGGAGACACGCTTATTATGGATGGGAAAGGATATAGGAAAACATATTACTCCTCTTTAAAATTAAAAACTNTTGTAAAGTATAATAATGGATTAAAAAATGGAGTTTTTGAGCTATATAAACCTAATGGTCAAATTCGAAAAACAGGAACTTACATCAATGGTGAAATGTCAGGATTATGGAGAGAGCTATATCTNACAACAGATACAGTTTACCAGGAATTGGAATATAAAAAAGGAGTGAAAAATGGGTTTTTTAAAGAGTATTATGTCAACGGTAAAATAAGTATGCAAGGGAATTATCTTAGTGGGTTAAAAAATGGAGAATGGACCTACAGTTTCATTAATGGGGCCTTAGATATGAAAGGGACTTTTAAAGAGGATAAACAAAATGGGTTTTGGACATTTTATTATCCAAAGGGANTAGAATATTATAAAGGAAATTTTATTAACGGTCAGAAAGATGGGAAATGGGACTTTTTCTATAATACAGGNAAGATATGGAAGAAAGGTGAGTATAAATACGATCAAAAGAATGGATTCTGGTCTACAAAATTTGAAAATGGNATAATAGCTATGGAGGGAAATTATATAATGAATAAAGAGAATGGAATTTGGAAATCTTGGTACAATAATGGGCAGTTAAAGGATAGTGGATCTTTTAATTTAGGGAAGATGGACGACAATTGGATTGGCTATTATACAAATGGTCAGATAAAGTATTCGGGGGAATATGAGGACGATTATAAAATTAATTCATGGATTTATTATTCTGAAAAAGGTGAAATTCTTGAAACCCGAAATTACAAAGTTTTAAATGTTAGTAGTATGGTTATTCCTGGCGAAGATAGAATGGTGAAAAAATCTGTTGCAGATGGTAAATGGATAAAATACAGTGAATATGACCAAAGTATAAAAAGTGAGGAGAATTATTCTGATGGAAAATTAAATGGANAATGTTCTTACTATTTCCCAGGNGGGATAATTCCTAATAGAATTATAAATTATAAAAATGGATTATTAGATGGGAAATATCAAAATTTTTCTAGGAAAGGAGCTATTATTTCAGAATCAAATTACAAGAATAATCAAAAACATGGAGATGTTAAAGTATACAGTAAAAGCGGAAAATTAATTTCACATATGGTTTACAAAGATGGCATAAAAGTGAAAGATNTAATTAACAAGATTATTTTTAAATAAAATTCTCCGACTAAGAAAAAATAATTAATTTGTAAATCAAANATTTTACAATTAATGCCATTATCCCCCTGTTTAAATAAAACACTTTGGGTCCTGTTTATTTTAATTGCTAATAGCANCGTAATAAATAGTCAAAAAGCTACTATAAAAGGTTCTGTTCTTGATGGTAAAGACTTAGAAACTTTAGTTGGGGTTAATATCCAAACCCAAGAGCAAANAGGTACAATAACAGATTTTAATGGTAAATATTCACTAGAACTATCTTATGGGGAACATACCTTAATCTTTAAATACATTGGATATAAAACTGTTAAAAAAACAATATCTGTTATTAAAAATCAACAGGTTTTATTAGATGTATTATTATTATCTGAAAATAATCAATTAGACGAAATGGTTATTTCTGCTAATAAGTATGAAGAAAAGTTAGGAGATGTTTCTGTCTCAATGGCGATCATTAAACCCNATTTAATTGAAAACAAGGCTACAAGAGATGCTGAATCTATAATTGAACAAGTGCCAGGAGTTCAAATTAATGAAAANCAGGTAAGTATAAGAGGAGGAAGTGGTTGGAGCTATGGTGCTGGCAGTCGAGTAATGGTAATGGTGGATGGAATGCCAATGTTGGCCGGAGACGCAAATGATATTAAATGGACTGCAATCCCACTAGAAAACATATCACAAATAGAGATTTTAAAAGGTGCTTCATCGGTGCTTTATGGTTCCTCTGCATTAAATGGCGTAATAAATATTAGAACACAATATCCNAAAGAAAAGCCCATTACAAAAATTAATATCTCCAATGGTTTTTATATGTCGGGGTTTGGAACTAGAAAAGGAACATCTTTAACNGGTGGAGACTCAATTTTAGACCAAAGAAGTAACCAAACCTGGTGGAATCAACCAAGAGGATATGTACAAGGAAACTTCACCCATTTAAATAAACTTAATGAATACAACGAGCTAGTGGTTGGAGGTTCATTTATGAAAGATCAAGGTTATCGTTTTGGATCTGATGATCAAAGAATTAGAATTAACGCTGGGTGGAAGCATTTTTCAAAAAAATATAACGGTTTGTCCTATGGTTTTAATCTTAATAATAATTTCAATAAAAATACGCTGTTTTTCTTGTGGGCTAGTCAAGATAGTGTACTTCATGCATTAGGTGGAACAAATCCACAAAGCACTACAATGAGTANTTCAAGTTCATCAAGAATAATTATTGACCCATATATTTCATTGGTTACTGAAAATGGGAAAGAACACCACTTTAAAACTAGGTATTACAGAACAAATAATGTAAATAATACCAACCAGAACTCGCTTTCTGATTTTGNNTTTGGAGAATACCAATTTCAACAAAAATTTAAAGGCAATGCTACCTTAACAAGCGGTGCTAGTGGCTCTTACACCAATGTAGTTTCTGAACTTTATGGCGACCACCAATCTTCCAATCTTGCGGGATATGTACAAACTAATAAAAAATGGGATAAAATGAGCATCACTGCTGGAATGCGAATGGAGTATTTTAAAATTGACGAAGTAGAATCAAATGGAAAACTATTTGGAAAAGATTTGAGTATTCCATTTCAACCTGTATTTCGACTTGGAGGAACCTATAACCCACTCAAATATACATTTCTAAGAACTTCATATGGTCAAGGTTATAGATTCCCTTCAATAGCCGAAAAGTATATCTCCACTTTTGTGGGAGGATTAAATGTNTTTCCAAATGTGAATATTCAACCTGAATATGGATGGAGTGGAGAAATAGGGATAAAACAAGGTTTTTCAATTAATAATTTTAAAGGGTATATAGATTTGTCCGGTTTTATTACACAGTACACTGATATGATGGAGTTTATGTTTGGATTTTATGACTTAGACGGGACAGACATAAGTACAGCTGAGCTTCAATCTATTGTAATTAATAATGGAATTGGAGTATTGTCAAATTATTTAGGGGCGAGAAGTACTAACATTCAAAATGCAAATATTCCAGGTTTTGAAATAAGTATTGTAGGTCAGGGGAACTTNACAGAAAATATTTCATTTAGCACTTTAGCAGGATATACCTATNTCCATCCTAATCCAATTGATGCAGACTCTTTATACCTTTTAACTTTTAGCAATCCAAATTTAGAAAATCCAAAAAATACCACACTCAAGTATCGAAANAAGCATATGGTTAAAATTGATTTTCAAATAGATTATAAAAAATTTGCAATTGGATTAAGTACTAGATATGCTAGTTTAATGGAAAATATCGATGATGTTTTTGTAACTCCTATTGCTGGAATTGAAATATTACCAGGATACGGAAGCTATAGAAATTCAAGGATGACAGGAGATTTAGTTTTTGATANACGTCTNGCCTACAGTATCAACCAAAAGTCTAAATTTTCATTGCTAGTTAATAATTTATTAAATAGAGAGTATACCAACAGGCCAGGAAATGTGTTACCGCCAAGAACCATTGTATGGCAATACTCATTAAAGTTTTAATCTATTAACAAGTCAACAACTTCAAACGATAAATNTGTCTCAAAACCTTTAAGGCTTAAATATTTTAAAATCTTTTGTTTTGAATTAAAATCGTTGTTATTCCCAAGAGATTTATACTTTTTTAGAGCCTCTTGCTTTGCTANATTTTTATACTTTTCATTATCAATACTTTCAATTGCTGNTGTAATATGATAATCTTCAATACCTTTTTGTATTANATGGTGTCTNATTTTATTCTTACCCCAGAAATATAAATTGAATCTGTCGTGGACAAAAGCATTTGCATAGCGTAGATGGTCTATGAAATGNTTCTTTTTGAGTTCGTTGATTAATTTGTTTTTCTCTACNAACTTGAGCTTAAATTTAGAGCAAATTATTANTGCTTCCTTAGCTGATAATTCCTTTTTNGAGCATTTATTAGACAAGAAAAGAAATGCTTTTTTATACTCTTCACTTAGCATTACTTAGTCAAAATCCAAGANGAGATTTNATGTCTTTTACGGATTAATTTCTGTAATTTTTTGGCATTGTTTTTATTTAAAAATTTGCCAATAGATATTCTAAATAATTTATTTTCTTTTTTTAATTTTCTTGCACTTATACCTTTGTTATTTAGTTTAATAATCATGTTTTTCGCATTTATCTCATTACTAAATGAGCCAATTACTACTTCATATGTTACATTGCTAGATTGATTACTTATGNTAACAGCAGGCTTGAGATTGTTTTTTAGTTTGCTTTTTAAAATTATAGAACTACTTTTTTCTGAAGGTTTGTCAATAGGNNGTATAGCTTTTATTTCTTTTTTGGGATGCTGAAACTTAACATCNTCAATAGCCACTAAATTTTCTTTTTTAAATGTAAATGGATTTAAATCTGAGTAATTAAATTCTCCATCTTGTTTTAGCAATTGAGTTTGAATAGGAATCCAAGCAGAATAAAAAATCACTAGAATCACACTTGCGGCTAAAGCCAAATTTTTAATTTGTNTTTTTAAGTATCTAGAGGAATTTAAATCAATAACTTTTTCTGATTTATTAGACATTTTAAATTCATCAATATTTAAGGGCATTAGTCCGTAAGAAGAGGAAAGTAAATTATTGGACTTTTGCTTGAAATTTANTACTCCTTCATTATTATATAGAATTCCTATTCCTTGAAAGTCATATTGATTTTGGGCCTTTAANTTTTTGTTTATTTCTANAAGAATGTCTGATAAACTTTCAATAGCATTTTCATATGAAATATTATTTTTTTGTGCAAAGGCATTTACCAATAATCCATCGTTATTTACAAGATTTGTATTAAATAAAATTTGCTTGTGGGGAGGAGACAAAACNGATTTTTTTTCGTCAAAATTTGCTGGCGAATATTGTGCAACAAATCCTCCAAGATTAGGNAATATTACACAATCGTGTAATTGTAGAAGCTCTTTTATAATCTGATTTATTTCNAACATTTTAATTGATTCAAAATAACAAATATTGTCTTAACATTCCAAATCTAGGATTGTAAAACTTCTTTACTTGGTCTTAAGNCCGTTAAATATTTTATTAGCCTTCGATTTCCCTAATAATTCTTCTAGTTCATTTAATGAAATAGTNTTAAGATTATTTACAGATTTGTATTTAGAAAGCAGCATAGTAATTGTTTTTTCCCCAACTCCTTCTATANTTGTTAGTTCAGTTTTAACTAANCCTTTNATACGTCTATTTCTATGGTGTGTAATTCCAAATCTATGAGCTTCATTTCTCATATTTTGAATCACCTTTAGGGTAGGAGTTTTTTTATCTAAATAAAGTGGATATTGGTCTCCAGGGAAATAAATTTCTTCTAATCTTTTTGCAATCCCTATAATGGCGATCTTTTTATTGAGTTTCAGCTTTTCTAAACTTTTCAGTGCGCTGGACAACTGTCCTTTACCNCCATCTAATACAATTAACTGGGGCAAAGATTTTTCTTCTTTTATTAATCTTTGATATCTTCTAAATATTACTTCTTCCATCGACGCAAAATCGTCTGGTCCCTCAACAGTCTTAATATTAAAAAGTCTGTAGTCTTTTTTACTTGGTTTNCCATTTTTAAAAACAACACAAGCAGCAACTGGAAAATTTCCTTGGNTATTTGAATTATCAAAACATTCCATATGAATAGGCCTATGATTNAGCCTAAGGTCCTTTTTGAAAATTTCTAATAATTTAACAGTAGGTGTCTCAGGATTTTTAATGGATTCTGTTTTTAAGAATTCTATCTTTTTCGCCAATGCATTTTTCTTAGACAATAAAAGCAATGCTTTCTTATCTCCTCTTTGAGGAATATNAAAATTAATAGCTGTTTCTAATGATATTAAATAAGGCGATACAATTTCTTTCACATGGTCAAAAAAGTCATTTAAATTATCTGCAATTACATAGGATATAATTTGANCTTCGCTCTCTTCTAACTTTTTCTTTACTACCGTTGTTTTTGATTTTGTAATTGCACCATTCATTACTTTTAAAGTGTTTACAAAAGCATANTTATCATGGCTTACAATATTAATAACACCAAGAGAAGAAATATTAGAATCAACTACAACAGATTTNGCCTGAAATNTTTCAATGTTTTTAATCTTTACTTTTAGTTTTTCAGCTTCTTCATATTGATATACTTTAGCATGGCCTTTCATCTCTTCTCTTAAAGCCTTTAAGGCTTTATAGGTGTTTCCATACAAAACTTGCTTCATATTATTTAAGCGTTCTTGATAAACCTCAACATCTACTTCCCCCTGACAACATCCTTTACAATTGCCAATATAAAAGTCTACTGATGTTTTGAAAACTTCATCTTCTATTTTTTGGGGACTTAACTGGTGGTCGCAGGTTCGTATTTCAAAACTATCTTTTACCAATTCTAAAACAGNCTTAACAACTTTGACTGATGGATATGGACCAAAATATAAAGAGCCATCTTTAATTTTTTTTCTAGTGTAAAAAACTCTAGGGAAAAATTCATTTTTAATNCAGATCCAAGGATAAGTTTTATCGTCTTTAAGTTGAATATTATATCGAGGTTGGTATTTTTTAATTAATGAATTTTCCAGTAGCAATGCATCTATCTCAGAATTAAGTTGAATTGTTTTTAAAGATTCTACTTTTTGAACCATTACCTGAGTNTTTCTGTTTTCAAATTTGATTTTATTAAAGTAGGAGCTTACTCGGTTTTTGAGTTTTTTTGCTTTACCCACGTATAGTAAAGATTCTGAGTTATCGTAAAACTGATATACCCCAGGAACATTTTCCAANAGNGATATCTGTTGTTTTAAACTTTTAGAAATCTCCTTNGACATATAATTCAAAAATAAACAATCTTTATTTTTTTCTNTTTATTGAATAGTGAATTAGTCCAATAAAAGATTCTTTGGCTGGGGANTTGGGTAATTGATCTAGCTCTTTTAAAGCGAGATTTTTGTACTCGTGCATTTTATTTTCCGCATATTGAATTCCATTATTTTCAATAACAATAGATATGATTTTATTNATTTGTATTGGGTCTTGTTTGTCTTTTTTAATGGTGTTAATGATCATTCTTTTGCTTTTCTTGTCCACTTTTTNAAGTACGTGAATAAGAGGCAGAGTTAGCTTTCTTTCCTTAATATCTATCCCTGTAGGTTTNCCTATATCTTTTGAAAATCCGTAATCAAAAATATCATCTTTTATTTGGAAGGCCATTCCTACATAAACTCCAACTTTCTCCATAGTTGCAATAATCTCTTGGTTGTCGGTAACAGAACAAGCCCCCGTTGCACAACATGCAGCAACTAATGAAGCTGTTTTTTGCTCAATTATTTTATAGTAAACATCTTCTGTGATATCCATTTTCCTTGACTTTTCCATTTGAAGTAGCTCCCCTTCAGACATTGATTTAACAGCTTTAGTAACTATATTCAATAAATCTATCCTNTTTTCAGAAGTCGTTAGAAGAAGCCCTTGTGAAAGTAAAAAATCGCCTACTAATACAGCAATTTTATTTTTCCAAAGAGCATTTATTGATAAAAATCCTCTTCTTTCAAATGCATCGTCTACCACGTCATCATGAACTAGTGTCGCAGTATGGAGTAATTCAATTAAAGATGCAGCTGTATATGTTCCTTCTTGGACAGGGCCAAACATTTTTGCTGTAAGAAAGACAAATAATGGTCTTAATTGCTTTCCTTTTCTTTTAATAATGTAATGCGTTATTTTATCTAAAAGAGCAACATCACTCTTCATGGCAGATTTGAATTTTTTTTCAAATAGTGCCATCTCCTCTTTGACAGGCTTTTTAATATCTTCTACGGTCATTTTCAATTGGAAACAAATATCCAAAAATTAACATTGCAATTAGTTTTTGAATAAACTTATTTACATAAGCAAATCATTNACTTTAAANCTACTATAACTTCAAAAACTAGGNTTTAAAATTACGTGTGCACTTTGNATTATTATTGAAATCTCCATCTAAAAAGTTTTCTGTTAATTGAGAAAAAAATCCAAAGTAAAAACAATTAAACCCCCAATCCTTTTCATGATGCAATTTTTGTAGAAATAAATATACTACTTTTGGACAAAGTCATAATATGAAATTAGCTATTATAGGATGTACTGGTCTTGTTGGAAATGAGGTGTTAAATGTTTTAAGCGAATTTGAAGTTCCTATTAAGGATCTAATNTTGGTAGCTTCTAAAAAAAATATTGGTAAAAAAGTAGAATTCAAAACTGAGAAAATTACCATAGTAAGTATCCTACAAGCAATCGATAGAACACCAGAAATNGCTATTTTTTGTGCGGGTAGCGAAGTTTCCAAAAAATGGGCTCAAAAATTTGTTGATTCTGGAACAAGTGTAATAGATAATTCCTCGTTTTTTAGAATGGNAGAAAATATTCCACTTATAGTGCCAGAAGTAAATGGAGATATTTTAAAAAAAGCCAATAAAATAATTGCCAACCCAAATTGTTCTACTATTCAAATGGTAGTAGCATTAAACAATATTTACAATCAATTTGGNTTAAAAAGATTGGTTATCTCTACATACCAATCTGTAAGTGGGACTGGACAAGCTGCAGTAAAACAAATGATGGATGAAAGACTAGGGATAAAAGCACAAAGAGTATATCCTTATCAAATAGATCAAAATTGTTTTCCTCATGGCGGAGATTTTCTAGAAAATGGCTATACNACAGANGAGATGAAACTCATCTATGAAACTCGTAAAATATTCAATGACTCTAGTATTAAAATAACAGCAACAGTGGTTAGAATCCCAGTAGTTGGAGGCCATAGTGAGTCTATAAATGTTGANACCCATAAACCATTTCAAATACAAGAAATTAAAAAGACTTTAATTGATACCGTGGGAGTTAAAGTTCAGGATAATCCTTCAAAGTTTGATTATCCAATGCCAATCANAGCCCATAGAAAAAATGATGTTTTTGTTGGAAGAATTAGAAAAGATGAAACTGTTAAAAATGGTTTAAATCTTTGGATTGTTACGGATAATTTAAGAAAAGGTGCCGCTACAAATGCTGTTCAAATAGCGGATTATATTTTTAAGAATAATCTTTTGTAAGTTTTAAATGTCTAAATTTATTAGCGAAGAAAAATCAANTTATCTTGGTTTAGATCCTATTCCAAGACTTCTGCTAAGACAAGCACTCCCTGCTGCAATAGGCTTTATGGTGATGTCTGTAAATATGGTGGTGGATACCTTTTTTGTAGGTCAATATATTGGAGAATTAGCTATAGGTGCTATCTCTGTAATTTTTCCAATTTCATTTCTTTTTTCTTCCATTGGTATGTCTATTGGGATTGGTGGTGGGAGCATTGTATCTCGTGCTTTGGGCGAAGGAAGAAAAGAAAAGGCTTTACTATCATTCAATAACCAAATTACTTTAACAATTCTACTAGCAATAATTGCTTTAATCTTAGGATTATTTTTAAAAATTCCAATACTAAATATCTTTGGAGCTAAGGGGGGAATTATGCCTCTAGCTATTTCCTACTTTAATATTGTNCTATTNGGAATTCCATTTTTAGCANTTTCAATGATGGCCAATAATAATCTTAGAGCTGAAGGCAAAGCCAAGGTTGCAATGGTGGCTCTNTTAATTCCTTCTATTTTAAATATTTTTCTAGATTACATATTTATTGATATAATGAATTGGGGAATGGAAGGAGCAGGATGGGCAACAAGTATTTCATATATAGGTTGTGCTATTTTTATAGCATATTTTTATATTTCTGGAAAAGGAGAGTTAAAAATCATACCTCGACTATTTAAAATTGACAAAAAAATTATCTTTGAAATTTTCAGTATTGGCTCTGTAAATCTTGTTCGTCAAGGGACTATAAGTCTTCTAGCAATAGTTCTTAACAATACCCTATATTATTACGGAAATCTAACAGGGGGAATGGGTGGGGAAATAGCTATTTCTGTTTATGGACTTGCAACCAGAATGACCATGTTTGCCTTATTCCCATTGATTGGAATTGCNCAAGGGTTTATGCCTATTGCTGGATATAATTTCGGAGCTAAGAAATATGAAAGAGTAAGAAAAGTTATAAATACGGCCTTGACCAGTGGGGTGATTATTGCTTTATTTATTGGAGGNTTANTGGTTTTTGGNGCAGGTCTAATTCCACATATTTTCACCAAAGATCAAAAACTTATAACATTTGCACCAAATGCTATATTTTGGATTTTTTCTTCTACGCCAATTATTGTTTTTCATTTAATTCCTCCTTCGTTTTATCAAGCTATTGGAAAAGCAAAACCTGCTCTTTTTCTTACTTTAATTAGGCAGGGAGTTTTTCTTATTCCTTTAGTTCTAATATTACCTAGATATTTTGGCATTGAAGGNGTTTGGTATTCTTTCCCTATTTCTGATATTTTATCTGCGATAATATGTTATTCTGTTTTGAAATTAAGCACTAAGAAACTAATTAGCTAACTCGTTCTTGTTAGCTAGTTGTCCACAAGCAGCATCTATATCTTTACCCCTACTTCTTCTAATGTTAACTATAACATTTTTAGACTCTAGATAATCNGCAAAAGCATCTACTTTAATAGNGTTAGCTTGTTGGTATTTACCATTANCGATGGAATTNTATTCAATGATATTAACTTTACTAGGGAATGATTTTGTAAATTGANCTAATTCTTNAGCGTCTAAAATTTCGTCATTAAAANCTTTAAAAATAATATATTCTAGAGTTGGTCTAGTCCCTGTTTTTTCAGAAAAATAAATCATTGCATTTTTTAAACCTGCAAGAGAATTAGATTCATTAATAGGCATTATTTTATTTCTTTTTTTATCATTAGCAGCGTGAAGGGAAAGAGCTAAATTAAATTTTACACCATCATCAGCTAGTCTTATTATTTTTTTTTGAATTCCAGCAGTACTAATTGTGATTCTTTTTGGTGACATTCCTAACCCATCTTCAGAAGTTATTCTTTCTACTGACTTAAGGACATTACTATAATTCAGTAAAGGCTCACCCATCCCCATATAGACAATATTTGAAATTGGCAAGTTGTATTCTTTTTTAGCTTGATCATTAATGATCACCACTTGATCGTAAATCTCATCAGCATTTAAATTTCTAACTCTTTTNANTCTTCCTGTTGCACAAAAAGCACAATCTAAACTACAACCTACTTGAACTGAAACACAAGCAGTCATTCTTCTTTTTGTTGGAATTAAAACACCTTCTATNACAGCATCATCAGCTAATAAAAATGCATTTTTAATGGTTCTGTCTTTACTAATTTGAGCTTCACTTAAAACCAAAGCATTAATTATGAAATTCTCCTCAACTAATTTTCTCAATGACTTGGATAAATTAGTCATTTGATTAAAATTAGTGGCTCTTTTTTTCCAAAGCCAATCATGAATTTGTTGAGCTCTGTANGAACTCTCTCCTAATTTTACAATTTCATCTGTTAGNTTCTCAAGGGAAAGTTGCCTTATGTCAATTTTTTTTTTCATCAAAAAAACCTCTTAAAAGAGGTTTTTAAAGTTAGAGAACTAACATGGCGTCCCCATAAGAGTAAAATTTATACTTTTCTTTAATAGCTTCTTTATAAGCCTTCATAACTAAATCATGACCACAATAAGCAGATATCATCATTAGTAATGTTGATTTAGGTGTATGAAAGTTAGTAATCATGGCATCTGGAATTTTGCATTGATATGGTGGGAAAATAAATTTATTGGTCCATCCAGCAAAAGGTTTTAATTCTTTAGTTACAGTCACAGATGATTCTAAAGCTCTAGTCACTGTAGTTCCGATAGAACATACTTTCCTTTTATTTCTTTTAGCATTATTAACCAGTCTAACTGTTTCTTCGCCAATATATAATTCTTCAGAATCCATTTTATGTTTGGTTAAATCCTCCACTTCTACTGGCCTAAAAGTACCTAGGCCTACATGGAGAGTAATAGGTGTGAAATCTATTCCTTTGATTTCTAATCTTTTCATTAATTGTTTGCTAAAGTGTAATCCAGCAGTTGGAGCAGCAACAGCTCCTTCGTTTTTTGCAAAAATTGTTTGNTATCTATCTTTATCTTCAGGNACAGGATCTCTTTTAATATACTTTGGAAGTGGGGTTTGGCCAAGCTTGGAAATAGTAGCCTTAAACCCTTCATATGAACCGTCAAATAAAAATCTCAATGTTCTTCCTCTTGATGTCGTGTTATCTATAACTTCAGCTACTAAATCATCTTCTTCTCCAAAATAAAGCTTATTTCCAATTCTTATTTTTCTTGCAGGGTCAACTAAAACATCCCACAATAAACTCTCACGATTTAATTCTCTTAGAAGAAAGACTTCAATTTTAGCACCTGTTTTTTCTTTATTCCCGTACATTCTTGCAGGAAATACTTTGGTATCATTCATTACCATTACATCTCCATCTTCAAAATAGTCGATAACATCTTTAAACTGCTTATGCTCAATTTCTCCAGAATCTCTATGGACAACCATTAATCTAGATTCNTCTCTTTGATCTGCTGGNTAATCAGCAATTAACTTTTCTGGTAATTCAAATTCAAATTGTGATAACTTCATGCTTTGATTTATAAATGAGGCACGAAATTAATAAAAATTATGATGCCTTTATGATATCTATCCATTNGTCTATAGATTTTGCCATTTCTATAGAGAAATTTCCTGATTTAATTCGTTTTAAAGATATTAAATGCCCTCCGCTATTTAGAAAAAAACCAATATCTCTAGCTAATGNCCTAATATAAGTTCCTTTTGAGCAATGGCAATTAAAACTTATTGTGTTTTTATCAACAACTTTTAGTTCTAGATTATAGATTGTAATGTTATTAGGTTTTAAAACTACTTCTTCATTNTTTCTTGCATATTGATATGCTCTTTTGCCATTTATTCTTTTAGCCGAGAAAATTGGTGGTATTTGAAGTATTTCACCACTAAAATAATTAGAGATATTTTTTAAGGTATTATCATNTATTTTGGGCAAAGGAAACTCTTTGTCAATTTTCGTTTCTAAATCAAATGAAGGGGTAGTTGATCCCAATCTAATTTCTCCTATATACTCTTTAGATTGGTTAATTAGTTGGTCTATTNTTTTAGTTTTTNCCCCTGTACATATAACTACTACACCTGATGCAAGAGGGTCTAAAGTTCCTGCGTGACCAACTTTTATTTTTTTTAAATTGAATTGTTTACATATTGCATACCTGATTTTTTTAACTACATCAAATGAAGTCCAATTTAGTGGTTTATCAACCACTAAAATAGCACCTGACTCAAAAGAACTTNCCTTCATGATAATTTAAATATGATGGTGATGGTAGCAACTATAAAACAGTAATAAGAAAAGTATTTTAATTTGCTAGACTTTACAATCCCTATCATCCATTTGCATGCAAATAGTCCTGTGAAAAAAGCAGCAAAGAAGCCAAGAGTTAATGGCCCTAAATTTATTTCCTCTGAAAAAATATTTCCATCTATAAGGTCTTTTGCAACTTTTCCAAAAATTAAAGGTANAACCATCAGAAATGAAAATTTTGCCGAAGATGTTTTATCTANTCCTAAAATAACAGANATAGCAATTGTAGCTCCAGATCTTGAAATACCAGGTAAAATTGCAATAGCCTGGGCAATACCTATAAGGAAACTTTGTAATGTACTTATTATGTTATTAGTTGGCTTTGCTCTATCTGCAAAAAAGAGAAGTAATCCTGTGATTATAAGCATAAAGCCAACTAAGACTAATTGGGCATCAAATAGGGATTCAATAATATCATTAAAAAAAACACCTACAACAATAGCAGGAATCATAGAAACAACAATATTTAATGAAAAAACTCTCGCTTTAGATGATTTTTTTGAAAAAACATTAATTAATATTTGAAGAATATCTTTTCGAAAGATAAAAATTGTGCTTAATGCAGTTGCAAAATGCAATACTACAGTCATAATTAGACTCTCTTTTGGGTTAAAATTAGTGGGAAATATTCCTTTTAAAATTTCTAAATGTCCACTACTACTAACAGGCAAAAATTCGGTTAACCCCTGAACAATTCCTAAAACTAAAGCTATTAAAAAATCCAAAAAAATCTATTGCTTTTTCATTATTCCAAAAAGGACTAATCCGTATCCTGACATAACTAAAAATGGAGCAAGAGTAATTCTTCTAAATGAAAAGATTTCTTCTTCATTAAAAACATTAGGGTCTTGAGACCCACCGCCAGACATTAAAATAAATCCTAATAGAACAACTACACAACCCATAATTATGAAGGTATAATTTTTTCTTCCAAGTACCATTTTAGTTTTTTGATCCATATTAATATAGTTTTTCTGATTTAATCCAAATAAATTTATTGAGTGCAAAATATGTTGATACAACACTTATTAAAATGCCTGTAATAAGAATTCCTAAAGCAATTACGGAAAATTCAAATATTTTATTGTTTAAAAAAAATTTATCAGTGCTTAGTTCCAATATGATATTTGGGTTTATAATTGTAAATGAATACCATAAGGTTAACAAGAATAAAACTGCTAAAGTTGAAGAAATCAGTCCTTGATAAAATGCTTTTAAAAGAAATGGTTTTCTTATAAAAAATGATTTTGCACCAACAAGTTGCATAGTTCGAATCATAAGTCTTTTTGAAAAAACAGCTAATCTTATAGTATTGTAAATAAGTAATACTGCAATTATTAATAAGACACCTGCAATAAATAGCATTATTAATTCAAAATTTTTAAATACTGTTCCTACTTCTAAGAATTGAGCTTCATTGTAAGCAACTTCAGAAATAATATGTTTGTTTCCTTTGGATATGTGGGCTGCGAAATTTGCAGCACTATCAGGATTTACATAATTTGAACTAAGATTTACATGAATTGAGGACGGCAATGGATTAACACCATCTAAAATTTCAAAAGCATCTTTCCCAACGTGTTTCATCATTAATTTTCGTGCGTCTTCTTTAGAGACATACAGTGCTTTTCTAACAATACCATCCATAGATTTTAGCTTTTTTTCTAGCATTCTAACTATAGATTCATCTACAGTTTCATGAAAAAGAATGTCTAAACTTAATTGTTCTTTAATTTCGGATGACTTTTTGTTTGCAGTCCACATGAAATAAACAAAAGCTCCAAATAATGTAAGTAGCAAAGTCATTCCAAATATTGTTGAAAGTTCAGCTAATGAATTTGATTTATGAATTTTAGAATGCATATTTGCTAATTTATAAAGAAATTGAAAACGTTTTTTATTAATTGTATAATATAACTCAAAATAATTTTATTTAATTTAATTGAATATACATGTAATGACTTACTCAAATCATACTCAATAGTGTTTGATGGATTTAAAAATGTAAAATTTATTTATTTTTGGAAAATGAAAAAGTACAGTTTTATAATATTATTTTTTTACTCATTTATTTATCAATTACACTTTGGTCAATGTGATAACTCTGGCACAGATAATCAATTAGCTTGTGACTCTTACACATGGATTGACGGCGTTACTTATACAACGAATAATAATTCAGCCACACATACTCTAACTAATATTGCTGGATGTGATAGTGTGGTAACCTTAAATTTAACTATTAACAGTTCCAGCACAGGAACTGATACCCAAATTGCTTGTGACTCTTACACATGGATCGATGGTGTTACCTACACAACAAGTAATAATTCAGCCACGCACACTTTAACTAATTCAGCTGGATGTGATAGTGTGGTAACTCTAAACCTGCAAATAAAAGTTAGCTCGTTAAATCCATCTGGAGTTACAAGTTCTGATTCAATAATTTGTGAAAATAATAACTTATTATTAAATGTAAATGGTGGCCTTTTAGGAACTAATAGTCAATGGGTGTGGTATAAAGATTCATGCTCAGGCAGTCCAATTGATAGCGGAATATCAATTGTTGTAACCCAAACATCTAATACTACTTATTTTGTAAGAGCTGAAGGAGATTGTAATAACACAATTTGTGAAGATATAACAGTTAATAATTTTCCATATTTTATTAACCTTGATTCAATAAGTATAGATTCAACTTTTGATTCTAATAATAATACTTGGTCAATTTTAGATACTGTTTGCCCTCAAACTGCTGTAAAATTATTTGCTCATTTTTCTAGTCCATTTCCTCAGGGTTATTCAGTAACTTGGTATGAAAATTCATGTGGTGCTACATCTATAGGTAGTGGTGATTCAATTATTGTGTTTCCTGATTCCAGCACTACTTATTACGCCAGAGTAACCGGCACCTGTGGTGCATCACTTTGCAAACAAATTACTATAACTACAAAAGATGGCTCTATATCACCCACCGGAATCCAAACTAGCTTAAATAATTTTTGTGCTGGTGGATCAACTAATTTAAGTATTATTGGGGGGCAACTAGGAACTGGAGCAGTATGGAATTGGTATGAAAGTACATGTGATTCTAATTCTATTGGCTCTGGACCAACAATAAATGTTACTCCAAATGCAACTACTATGTATTATGTTAGAGCAAATGGCGGTTCTTGTGGATCAACCTCTTGTGAAGAAATTTTAATTAATATTTATGAGTTAAATGTTTACCATTCTGAAATTGATTCTACTTGTGAGTCTTCATCATTTATTCTTCAAGGTGGATTCCCTCAAGGCGGGATTTATTCTGGTTCTGGGGTTCTAGATAGTATATTTGATCCAAACTCTTCAGGAATAGGTTCACATACTGTGACTTATATTTATACAGATAGTAATAATTGTACTGATTCAACACAATTTCAGGTTGTAGTTTTAGAACCAAATATAGACCCTTTAGTAATTGATGCTAGTCTTTACGAGATTTGTAATGGAAATTCAACAACGATAAATTTGAATAATTCTAACCAACTAATAACTGGAAGTCAATGGGTTTGGTATCAAGGTAGTTGTGGTACTGGTCAGGTAATTGGTACTAGTACTACAAATAATCAGATTACGGTGTCCCCGTCAACAACTTCAAATTATTATGTTAGAGCTGAGGGAGGGCTTTGCCCTGCAAGTAATTGTATTGGAGTTACTATAGATGTTTATACTCTAGAAACTCATTTAAGTGAGTTGGAAGATATTTGTGGAGATGATTATCCCATTTTTGAACTTGAAGGGGGAAGTCCCTCAGGCGGGATTTATTCAGGTAATGGGGTAGAAAATGGTATTTTCCACCCGAAACTAGCTGGAGTTGGTATTCATAACATTACCTACACATATAGCTTAGGACCATGTGTTGCAACAGATGTTGAGACAATTAATATTGAAAGTAGTCCTTTAAGTGTTTATTATTCTATTGAGCAAGAAACATGTTCTGAAGGAGGAATTATGATCCACGCCCACACAATAAATGGAAGTGGATACTACGAATATCAATGGTCAGATGGATCTTATAATAACCCTTTAACTTATGCAAACAATGATATTTATAATGTTTTAGTTTCTGATGCAGATAATTGCTTCAAACTTTTAGATAGTATATCCTTTGACAATGATTTGGAATGTATTGAAATGGTGAATACTTTTACTCCGAACGGAGACGGAATAAATGACAAATGGAATCCTGATTTTTCCAATTATGATAAAGTTTCATTAATTGTTTTTAATAAGTGGGGGAATGAAATAATTCAGTTTGACAGTTCAACTATAGAATGGGATGGAAAAACTAAAGACGGAGTAGATCTTCCAAGCGGCACATATTACTACTTTCTAGAGTTAACTAAAAATTTAGATGAAATAACTCAAAGTGGTCCAATAACAATTATAAGATAAGTGATATGAAAAATATTTTAACCTTTACACTACTTTTATTAGCTTTTTCTACTTTTAAGAGTCAACAGATTGGAATAACAAGTCAATATCTTTTAAATGATTTTTCAATAAATCCTGCTGTTGCTGGAACAAAGACTTATTCCCCTTTATCTGTAAGTTTTAGGAGGCAATGGACTGGAATTGACGAGGCGCCTGTAACTCAAAATTTAATGTATCACACTTCATTAGGAGAAAGCTCTGGCTTTGGAGGGCATGTTTTTAATGATGCTTCAGGACCGTCGAGAAGAACTGGCTTTAATACAACATTTGCATATAACATCAAAACAAGTAAAAAAACGAATCTTTCTTTTGGACTTTCTGGTTCTTTAACCCAGTTTTCTATAAATAGAGATCGATTAATTACAGAAATTCCTAATGATATAGCTATTGTAAATTTGAACAATTCGCTAATTGCAGATTGTAATTTTGGAATTTACTGGTCGGGGGTTAGACATTTCGCAGGGTTTTCTGCTTACAATTTGTTTGAAAATAAAACAGATATAACTTCCTTAACTTCACCTATAACGAATACTTTAAATAGAGTTTTTTATACTTATGGAGGTTATAATTTTAAGATTGGGGCAATAATTGAACTACAACCCTCTATGATTATTAGAACAATGAATAATATAATTCAATTTGATGCTAATTTAAAACTAGCAGTAAAAAATACGTATTCATTAGCGATTTCTTATAGAAATAAGGACGCTGTTGCTTTTATAGGTGGGATCAATTTAGGTACAACCACTGTAGGCTATTCTTATGATTTAGGAGTATCAAAAATGAAGACATACAGTTCTGGAAGTCATGAGATTTTCCTATGTTATAAACTTAAAAAAGATAATAAATCTAAAACCCCGTGGAAAAGTAGAAATAGAGTTTACTCAAGTAATAGTTTAGAGAACTAATCTCAAATAAAAATGAGAAAAATTAACCTTTTTATTTTATTCCTATTTTATTTTGGGGGCCTACATAGTCAATTAAAATTAGCCGATATCCTTTTCAACAACTTTGAATACAAAACAGCTGCAAAAATATACAGTGAATCTAGTTCTTTATCCCAAAAACAATTAGAAAAATATGCACTCTGCTACTTTTACACCAATGATTTTAAAAAGTCTATACCTATTTTTAAAAAAGCATTATTAAATAAGCCAAATGACTTTATTCTTAATTATCGTTACGGTACTTCTTTAAAAAATACGGGCAAATATAATAGCGCAAAAAAAATTTTCTCTGATTTGCATATTGAAGATTCCTTAAATAAACGTATTGCTCTTGATCTTGAAAGTATTAATTATCTTGAAAAGAAAGATTCCACCAAGGCTTTTAAAAAGTTAGCCAACTTTGACAAAATAAACTCTCCATCTTCTGAATTTGCACCATCTTTTTTTGATGAAGGAATATATTACATTGCCGAGAAAGGAAATAAAAAAGCAATAACTAACAATATAAGTTTAGTTTCAAATAACGACTCTTTAACTATAAAAGAGAAAAAAGAATTTACCGAAAAATTAAATTCCTTGCTATCTTTTGGAAATACTATCTCTACTAGGACATTCGTAAATAAAGTAGATCTAAATATCCCCATGCTTTTCACAACTTTAAATAACCCTATTCCCGACTCAACAGTTATAAGAAATGAAGAAATAATTTCACATAAAAGTTTTAATGTAACTAGTTTTAATATTGAAAATTCTAATGATAAAATATTTTACACTAGACACCCATACCTAACAAATTCTAATGCTGGTGTATCATTAAATCCTTTAATATATAGGGGGAAAATAGACGCTGAAAAGAAAAAAATTATTTTTAGAAGGCGTATTCCAGTAAGATTCTTGTCTAGTTCCGCAGGATCTGGAGAAGTTTGTGTAACTGCAGATGGGGAAACAATTTATTTTGTTTCTGACAAGAAAAAAGGTTTTGGACAAACAGATATTTATATGTCTCATAAAACAAAATCCGGAAAATGGGGAAGAGCTATTAATCTTGGACCATTAGTAAATTCGCCTTACAGAGAAGAGTCTCCAAGAATTTACGATGATAGTATTCTTTACTTTTCTTCAAACGGATTTCCTGGATATGGGGGAGCAGATATATTTAAATGTAAAATTATTAAAGACAGCATATATGATGTTAAACACTTGCCTTATCCTATTAATTCTAATGGAGACGATATTCATTTTGTCCTACATCCATTTGACGAAAGTATTGCAATACTGAATTCTAATAGATCTACAGGCAAAGGAGAGGAAGATATTTATTTTGCACATATGGTTCCTATTTCACCTTATGTAAAAGGATATGTTAGATTAAATAGCGACAGTAGCCTTCAAAAAAACACTACTGTTAGACTTTTAAACCAAGATAATGAAGAAATAAAACAGATTCAAACTGGAGCTTCTGGGAAATATAGGTTTAGTCTCAAAAAAAACAGACTTTATAAGGTAGTTGCTACTAAGAAAAATTTTTATGGAGATACACTTGTAATTTCTGATTCAACTCTCTTTAGGCATGAAAGAAGAGATATAACTTTAAAAGGAGATAAAACAATTCAAGGCTATACAGTAAAAAGAAGTAATAATGAAAGAGTACCAAATGTTAAAATAGAAATTAATACAGGAATTAGATCTAAAAAATTATCCATTTATTCTGATGAGAATGGTTTCTACCAGTTTGCTTTTAACAAAGATTCAATGTTATTATTAGAGGGGTTGAGTGATAGTTTGTGGGGTTCTAAAGAGTTTTTTATAGATTCTAATTATTTATTTAAAAAACAACACAACTTAAAACTTGATCCACTTTACAAAGAATTCAAGGTCAAAGTCCTAGATCAAGAAACTAAAGAAATTCAGGCTGATGCTATTGTTTATTTAATAAATATAGATGGAAATAAAATTGATTCTTCACTTACTGATTCTACTGGACATGTATACTTCAATTTGAAAACAGCAGAAGATTACGAGATGCATGCATTTAAAGGGAAAGCAGATGGTGTAGCTAATATTCATACTAGTCTATTAGCAAAAAACACTAAAGATATCGACTTATATATCACAACTAACTATATATCTACTATTGGTAAAATTATTGACACTGACACTAAAAAATCTTTAGATTTAGTGAAAATCACCATTGTAGATTCAACTACTAATTTTAAAGATTTAAGCTACACCAATGATTCTGGAAGTTTTGAATTACACGTTCATGAAAATAATATTTACTACTTAATTATTGAAAAAAGCAATTATTTCACCAAGACTTTAATTCTAAACATTGGAGATTCTGTTCCTAATGTTATTGACTTAAATATGAAATATAATCTAAGTTTAAAAAAATCAGGGTTTCTAATTGAACCTATTTATTTTGACTTTAAAAGTCATAAAATTACAAAAGAGTCAAAATTGGAATTAGACAAATTAGCCTCATTTTTAAAAAATAATAGAACTGAGTCAATTACAATATTTGGCTACACAGATTGCCAAGGGACTAAAGAGTACTTATCAAAAAACTATAATAAAATTCTAGGGAAAAATAGAGGGATTTCTGTAAGAAGATATTTACATGCAAAAGGGATTCCAAATTCAAGAGTTACAGTAATCGGAAGAGGAAGTGTAAACTTTCTGAATTCTTGTTTTACGTCTGAAAGTTGTACAGATCAAGAACATAGAGAAAATAGAAGGTGTGAATTTCAGTTAAATGATCAATAGTAACTAAGATTTAATAAAAAAAATTAAAATGTATTTTCCATTCTAAGGATATACATTACTTTCGCTTTCAAATTCTTCTAATTACTATGTCAAAAAGAAAAGTTCGTGTAAGGTTTGCTCCAAGTCCAACTGGTCCATTACATATGGGTGGTATAAGAACTGCTTTGTATAACTATCTGTTCGCTAAAAAAAACAATGGTGATTTTATTTTAAGAATTGAAGACACTGATCAAAGCAGATATGTAAAGGGCGCTGAAAAATACATTATAAATGCTTTAAAATGGTGTAATCTTGAAGTAGATGAAGGTCCTGAATCCAATTCTTCTAAAGGCCCATACAGACAATCGGAGAGAAAATCATTTTATAAAAAATATGTAGACCAACTTATTAAATCAGGAAATGCATATTATGCTTTTGATAAAAGTGAAGAATTAGAACGTATGAGGGAATTGGCTAAGCAAGCCAAAATGCCTAATTGGCAATACAATTCTATCACTAGAAACTCTATGAAAAACTCTTTAACTCTTTCTAAAGAGGAATTAGAAAGCAGATTTTCTAAAAATGAACCTTGTGCTGTAAGAATAAAAATGCCAAGAAATGAGGAAATAAGATTTTATGATGAGATTCGAGGATGGATAGTGGTAAATACCAACAACATGGACGACAAAGTAATTTTTAAAGCCGATGGGATGCCAACTTACCATCTAGCCAACGTGGTCGACGATTACCTTATGGATATTTCTCATGTTATAAGGGGAGAAGAATGGCTTCCTTCTGCTCCATTACATGTCTTGCTATATAGATATTTAGACTGGGAAAATGTTATGCCAAAATTTGCTCATTTACCATTAATATTAAAACCAGATGGTAATGGGAAATTAAGTAAAAGAGATGGAGATAGACTTGGATTTCCAGTTTTTCCATTAGAATGGACCGATCCACAATCCAAAGAAATTTCGTCTGGGTATAAAGAGAAAGGATATTTTTCTGAATCATTTGTCAACATATTGGCGTTTTTAGGTTGGAATCCAGGTAATTCTAAAGAGCTTTTTACAATGGATGAATTAATTAAAGAGTTTTCTTTAGAAAGAGTTGGAAAAAGTGGTGCAAAATTTGATCCTGAAAAAGCCAAATGGTTTAATCAGCAACATCTTAGAAACAAATCTAATTCAGAACTTTCCTCTTTAATGTTGGAAAATTGCAAATATGACGTTGGCAATGAATACCTTGAGAAAGTTGCAGAGCTAATGAAAGAGAGAGCAACTTTTCACCACGAATTGCTATCGGAAGATTACTTTTTTAAGTCATTTGAAGATTACGATCAAAGAACATTTAGAAAAAAATGGAAGAGCAATTCTATTTCTCTAGTTAATGAATTCTTTTCAGAGTTAAATTCCATTGAATCTTTCAATGCCGAAACTATTGAAAATACTTTTAAGTCTTTTGTTGAAAGAAAAGAAATTGGTATGGGGGCTTTACTGCCGTGTTTGAGACTTATTTTAACTGGCAAAGGAATGGGGCCATCCTTATTCTCTATAATGGAATTAATTGGTGAAGAAGAAGTAATGAATAGGTTTAAAGAAAAATCTATTTTCTTTGAAAATCTTTTTTTAGAAAAATCAGACTTATAATGAATAGTATTAAAGTACATGGTATAAGAACATTTTCCTTTCATGGTTGCTTAGAAGAAGAGAAAATTGTTGGAGGAAATTACATCGTGAATGTGGAAATAGATTGTGATTTTAAACCTGCTGCTTTAGAAGACGACTTATCAAAAACTATTGACTATGTTGCAGTAAAAGAAATTATTGTAAAACAAATGAGTATCAGTAGTAAGTTAATTGAGTCTGTTGCTTATAAAATTATTAATGAAATAAAAAAAAACTTCTCCATGGCGAATAACTGTAGAGTAGAAATTAAAAAAATAAATCCTCCAATTGATGGAGATATTGACTATGTATCGGTACTAGTAGAAGAATAAATTGTTTTTTTGACTGGAAATTGTACTTTTGTTTTTCTTATAAAAAGGTCTCGTGGCCGAGTGGCTAGGCAGTGGTCTGCAAAACCATCTACATCGGTTCGAATCCGATCGAGACCTCTTCTTTTAAAACTTATCTAATTAAACTAGATTCACAATATGTCATGTAACATAATGGCATTTAGAAATATTTTATATTTTAGACATATTACACTTTAAAAAGAAGTTTTAATTTACATTTTTTTTGAAAAGAACAATCATAAAAAGATTCTTTTGGATTCTAGTCTTTAATCCACTTTATTTGATTTCTCAATATCAAATATGTTTTAATCATAAATTTCAAAATAATGAATTGATAATTAACGAAGAAAAAATAATTCGTGATGATACTATTAGTATTTCTTCACTGAATTATTATATTTCAATGATAAGATTGCATAACAACTCAAAAATAGTTTATGTTGATAATCAATTAGGTCATTTAATTTCACATGAAAATCACCAAAGTTCTTGCATAGTTTTAGATTGTAAAAAAATAAAATTCAATTCAATTCATTTTAAATTAGGAATTGATAGTATAACTCATAATAAAGGTGTCTTAGGAGAAGATTTAGATCCTTCAAAAGGAATGTACTGGACATGGAGAAGTGGATATATTAATCTAAAAGTTGAAGGATTTTCTTCAATGTGTGCAGCTAAAAATCATTTTTTTCAATTTCATATTGGTGGATATCAACATCCGAATAATACATCACACAATATAGATTTACAAACAAAAAAAAACTCAACAATTAATATTTCTTTTGACTTGTTTAAACTTATGAATAAAATTGATCTTTCTAAAACATTTCAAGTAATGAGTCCAAGTAAAACAGCTGTTGAAATATCAAATTATTGGAAAAATTCATTTTATATAGAATGAAAAAAAAAAATCTTCAACTTATATTGGTTCTAATTTTATTTTCTGGTTTTAATTTAAAAAAAATCAAATATTTTACATACCCTAAATACTTTCCAAAGCCAGTTTATAATTTTAAAAATAATTTTTTAGATAGCAATAAAATAAAATTAGGTAGATTTTTGTTTTATGACCCAATTTTATCATCTAACAATACTATTTCTTGTGCATCTTGCCATTCTCCTTATAATGCTTTTTCACATTCTGACCATGCATTGAGTCATGGAATTAATGATCAAATAGGAACTAGAAATGCTCCTGCTCTATTTAATCTTGCATGGCAAAAAGATTTTATGTGGGATGGTGCTGTTAAGCATCTTGATTTCCAACCACTTTCTCCTATTTCACATCCGAAAGAGATGAATGAAAATTTTAAAAACATTATACTAAAACTTTCTAAATCTAAATTTTATAAAAAATGGTATTTTAAATCCTTTGGGGATAGTATTATTAGTGGTGAAAGGACACTAAAAGCATTGTCTCAATTTCAAATTACATTAGTTTCAACCAACTCAAAATATGACAGAGTCAAAAAGGGAAATGAAATATTTAATTTAAAAGAAAAAAAAGGCTATGAAATATTTTTAAAAAAATGCAATAGCTGTCACAGAGAACCACTTTTCTCTAATTATCAATTTTCTAAAAATGGACTACCAATTGACAAAACGTTAAATGACTACGGGAGAGTTGTTATTACAAAAAATCCTGAGGATAGTTTATCATTTAAAATTCCTTCCCTGAGAAATTTAAGTTATTCTTCTCCTTACATGCACGATGGAAGATTTAAAACTTTACACGAAGTAATTAATCACTATAATTTTGATTTATATAAAAATAGAAATATTTCACCTGAACTTATGAGTTTTATTCCACTAAATAACAAGGAAACTGTTGATTTAATAAGCTTTCTTAAAACATTAAATGATTCATCTTTTATTTATAATACCAAAAGCAAATTTCCTAAGGAATTAATTTTGAATTTAAAGTAATTATTTTAACTTTAAAGAGATAAAATTCAATCTTCAATTAAAAAATCAACATGTTTACAAAAAACTTTATCTTTCTATTATTTATCTCTTTGACGTCGAATTTGTTTTCTCAAAGTCCAGCAATTACTTCTTGGTTGCAAAATACAACTTTAACAGGCACTTATTATAATTCTGGGAGTTCAACCGCAATTGGAAATGGAGAATTAGTTAATTGTCAAAAAGTAGAATACTCAAATGATTATGTTTATGTTACTGCGACTGGAATACCTTCTTTTACAACTGGTCCTTTCCTTGACGGAAATCCCTCTCAAGCTCAAAATCAAAATGCTATTTATAAATTCCCATTAAATCCCCAGCCAAATACTGGAGTTCCTACTAATACGACTATGGGGACAATAGGCGTTTTTATAAATGGAACATCACTATTTAATTATGCAGATGGAGTAGCTTGGGATAATAATACAAATGCTCTTTGTGGTGGCCCAGGAAATTCTCCCTGTACAGGGAATACGGAATGGAATAGAGATGCTATTCCAGCTGAAATGGCAGGTTTTGACTGTTCTAAAGGGCATCCAGCTAATGGAAATTATCATCATCACCAAAACCCATCAGCATTTAAATTAGATTTAAATGTAGTTTCAACAATTTGTAATTTATATGATGCTGACGGTCTTTACCTTATTGACAGTACTCAACATTCTCCATTAATCGGATATGCATATGATGGATATCCCATATATGGAGCTTATGGATATAAAAACTCTGATGGATCAGGTGGCATAGCAAGAATAAAATCAAGTTATCAATTAAAAAATATTACTACAAGACCAAATGGCCCTGATGTAGATCATGTCATTACAACAACTGGTCCAAACGGAGGCCAGCAGACTTTATTTTTAGGATATTTTAAGGAAGATTACGAATATATAGTAAGTAATGATGAAGACTATCTGGACGAACACAACGGAAGAATATGTGTAACTCCTGAATACCCTAATGGTACATATGCTTATTTTGCAACTGTTGATGAAAATTGGAATTCTGCTTATCCATACGCTGTAAATACTTTTTATGGTGTTTATTCTAATGCTTTGGTAAATAGTGTAAGTGAGCCTACTACAATTTATACTTCAACTGTAAGTAATGAATTAATAGATATAAATAAGTTAAATATTAATGTTTTCCCAAATCCATCAACAGACTTAATTGCTATTCAAATTGGTCAATTAAGTAAAATTAACTATAACATCGAATTAACTAATTCAGATGGAAAACTAATTGAGAAAAAACAAATAAACGCAGGAAGTACAATAGCTTATTTTAATACAGAAACTCTATATAATGGAATTTATTTGATAAAAATTTCTCATCTCAACGGAGAATCTGTAATAAAAAAAGTGGTTATTAATAGATAACTTTCTTTAAATTAAGCTATATCTATTTTATTTGGAAAAACAAAATGTTAAATTGCAAACTCCAAAATATAATTTTTACATTATTAGAAATTTTTTTTCATCCATAGTTTTATTACTATTTTGCTGCTCATTTATTTTGGAAAATGACACCAGATCTAATAGAGCAATAACTTTTAGTGAGCATATTGCTCCAATTTTTTATAGCAACTGTACAGGTTGCCACCATAGTGGTGGAGTAGGTCCATTTTCATTAATTGATTTTCAAAGTGCCTATAATAATAGAAATGCCATTCAAGGATCTGTTTTAAGTGGATATATGCCTCCTTGGCCACCAGATACCAACTATTCTAATTTTAGACACGAGAGAATATTATCCAATCAGGAAATTAATTTAATTAATACCTGGGTAGGACTTGGAGCTCCTGAAGGAAATTCTAATTTAACACCAACAGCTCCAAATTACAATATAAGTGGGCCTCAATTAGGAATGCCAGATCTAACTTTATCGGCACCTATTTACTCAAGTAATGCCTTTCAAAACGATGATTATGTTTGCTTTACTATTCCAAGTAATTTATTAACAGATAAGAAGATCAGAGCGGTAGAGGTTGTTCCTGGAAACTTAGCTATTGTACATCATTGTTTAGTTTATATTGATCCTTCTGGAAATTCTTCTGTAGGAATTCAAAATAACTGTATGGGACCTACTAATGGGAATTTAGTTGGAGAATTTGCACCTGGTTCTTTACCTATTGCTTATCCTGGAGATGATAATATGGCATTTGGGATGAGTTTTCCTGCAAATAGTAATGTAATATTGGCAATGCATTATCCTGTCGGGTCATTAGGAATGATGGACAGTACAAAAGTTCACTTTTATTTTTATCCAGATCAAGTAAATCAATTTAGAGAAATTGAAATTAATCCAATTATACAAAATCTTAGTTTTTGTGTTCCTCCAAATCAGACAAAAACTGTAAATGACTCTTACCAAATTCCAAATTCTTCACCAGTGTTATCTCTTTTTGGTGTATTCCCTCACATGCATTTAATTGGTAAATCTATTGAAACTTACGGTCTAAACTCAAATGGCGACACAAGTAAATTTATAAGGGTTCCTAACTGGGATTTTGAATGGCAAGGAGCTTATCATTTTAGAAAAATGCCAAAACTTGATCCTGGAAGTACTATAAAGGCTTCCGCATTTTATGACAACACATCAGCAAATTTACACAATCCAAACACTCCTCCTCAGACTATTTGTGGTGGTTTAAACACAACTGATGAAATGTTTGTAATCTACTATCTATTTACAGAGTACATGAGTGGTGATGAGAGTCTAGACTTGGACTCCTTAAGTCAAAATGGGATGACTAATATTGAAAATAATTATTTATACAATAATCCAATAAAAATATTTCCAAATCCGGTTGAAAAGAAGTTTACTGTAGAATCTAATTGGCAAAAAAGAGAGATCGATAAAATTGAATTTTATAATCTTGGTGGAAATTTGATTTATTCAGAAAAAATTAATGACTTAACAAATCTTCACTTTAAAAAAAATTATGATAAAAGTAAAATCTTTACCAGCTCATCTAATAAAGTTGGTTTAATTAGGATTTACCATAAAAATGGAGATGTTCAGTACGGTAAAGTTATAGCCAAATAATTTTTTTTTCAATTAATAGTTTTTCGTTTTTAACGATTTTTTCCAGTTGAAAAAATAAATAGTTGAAGTTTTGGACCAATATATTCTTCGTCCTATAATGTAGCAAAATAGATTTATCAGGCCATTACCAAATAGCCTTAAAAGCAATTATTTATTAAGAGCAGATAATCTTTTTAAAAGTGGGGGATGAGAATAGTGAATAAATGTATAAAATGGGTGAGGATATAAATTGGAGAGACTATCCACCGAAAGTTTTTTAAGTGCTAACTCCAAGGCTGCTCCGTTATAAGTAGTTTTAGCATAATTATCTGCTTCAAACTCATTTTTTCTGCTGTTAATATTCATTAGAATACTTAGCATGATGCCAATAGGACTGTAGAGAATTCCAAAAGCAACTAGTCCAAGATGAAATCCCATTTCTTTACCACCTAAAGCTTGGGATATTTCCCCAACTTTTAGGCAAACCTCTAATAAAAAACACATCAATCCCAATTGAAAAATTGTTAAAAATAAAGAAGTGAGTACATGCTTTTTTTTATAGTGGCCCACTTCGTGAGCTAAAACAGCCACTAATTCTTCTTCAGTGTGTTTCTCCACTAAAGTGTCGTATAGAGCAATGGTTTTTCTTGGTCCTAATCCACTAAAAAAAGCATTGGCTTTGGTAGAGCGTTTAGAGCCGTCTATGATGTAAATATTTTTAAGTGAATAACCTACTTTCTTTGTGTAAGATTCTATTTTTTCTCTTAAACTGCCTGCTTCTAAGGGGGTTAACTTATTAAAAATAGGGACTATTAAGTCTGCATAAAACATATTTACTAATAGCATTATAACTGAGAGAGAGATCCATAGCCAAAGCCAAAATCCATTTTCTAAAATGGAAACAATATAGGTTGCCCCAAGTAAAAGAATTCCACCAATTATTATTGTAAATAGATAACCTTTTATCTTGTCTAGAATAAAAGTTTTAACTGTCGTTTTATTAAATCCATATTTTTCTTCAATGACAAAGGTGTTATAGCAACTAAATGGAATGCTAATAAAGTCATTCAAAACAAAAAGGGCTAGAAAAAAAATCCCTGATTTTAAAAATGGAATATCATAATAAATAGAAACAAAATTATCTAGCCAACCATAACCTTCAAAGACTAAAAAGAATATAGTTATTAAAGTGCTTAGTGTACTTGAAATTAGACTGATTTTCCCTTTTTCAATAGAATAGTTTTTTGCCTTTAGATATTTATCTTCATCGTAATAATCTTCCATAACCGGAGGAATTTCTGTTCTCCAATTTTTGCCATTAACAAAATCTAAAACCGTTGAAAATAGATAGTTAAAAACAACCAATCCGATAATTAAATAAAGCCAGTTTTCACTTGTCATTTGAAATTAATTAAAACTCACTAGATTTTTAAAGTCGTTAATTCTTTCTTCAATTTGAGATTTATCTAGCTCTATTAACTTCTCAATCCCAAATTTTTCTACTGTAAATGATGCCATTGCAGAGCCAACAATAATTGCTTTTTTCATGGCTTCCCAATTTATGGTATCACAACTAGAAAGATGGCCAACAAAACCACCAGCAAATGTATCTCCTGCTCCAGTTGGATCAAAAACTTCTTCTAATGGAAGCGCAGGTGCATAAAAAATATTGTCGTCACCAAATAATAAAGCACCATGTTCTCCTTTTTTGATAATGAGGTATTTAGGTCCCATTTCAAGAATTATTTTAGCAGCTTTTCTAAGAGAGTGAACTCCAGAAAGTAGTCTTGCTTCTTCATCATTAATTGTTAATATATCTATTTCTTTAATTACCTTCTTCAAATCCTCCATAGCAATTTCCATCCAAAAATTCATGGTGTCTAGGACAATTAATTTTGGACGAGTTTGCATTTGCTGAATAACTTTGATTTGAACTGAAGGAGTAAGATTTCCAAGCATTAGAATATCACAGTCTTGGTAACTATCAGGCACTATAGGGTCAAATGATTCTATAACGTTGAGTTGTGTATCTAAAGTATCTCTTGTATTCATGTCTTGATGGTATTTTCCAGACCAAAAGAAAGTTTTTTCACCATTTTTTATTTGGAGTCCTTCGGTATTAATTCCTCTCTCTTTAAAAAGGGCTATGATTTCTTTAGGAAAATCTTCTCCAACTACAGAAATTAAGTGAGGAGAATTATTAAAATAAGCTGCGGAAAGACTTATATAGGTACATGCTCCTCCAACAATTTTATCAGTTTTTCCAAATGGAGTTTCAATGGCATCAAAAGCAACAGTTCCAACACTAACAATTTTCATAATTAAATTTTTCAGACAAATATAACATTTGAAATAGGTCTTGAAAATATATTTATCTAAATTGATAAAATAAAAAATAAGAGGTATTGCATAAATTCAAACTTTGATGTAATATTGCAAACCAAATTTGCTTCTTTAGCTCAGTTGGTTAGAGCATCTGACTGTTAATCAGAGGGTCCTAGGTTCGAGCCCTAGAAGAAGCGCACTGAGAACGAGAGAGTTACGACTAAAACAGTTGTAGCTCTCTTTTTTTAATTAACATTAATTGAAATTGAAAGTTGGCCCTATTTTTTGGGTGTTTTGCTGCTTTCCAGGATCTTCTATTTTTTTATTAACTTAATGGTTTAAAACTTACAAAATGAAAATAAAATATATAAACTGGATAACAGGGATAGTTGTCTTACTACAAACTTTAGCTTCCTGGACAGTATTTATATCTCCAGATGTTGCTACTCAAATGGCGGCTCAAATGATGGGTAAAGAAATTTCAGGTGATGATGCATTTCTTATCCTAAAAACGTTTATGTCAGTTTTTGGATATTTTGGTTTGGGAGTATTTGTCTTAATAATGGGAATAAATAAAATAAAGGATTTGGAAACTGCTCAAAAGCTGTGTCTTTATTTAGGTTTATTTATGATCTTCTTTGCTTTGCCTGACATTGTTCATATGGTGACAGGGACATTACCACATCAACCAATAATTGCTATATTAATTAATTTAACTGTCGCAGGGTTATTATTATTTGGGTGGAAAAAAGGAACTGTGTAGCAACTAACCTCTCTTTTCTTTCAGCAACTAAGAGATTTTTTTTGTTATTTTTCAATTTAAGTATCAATTTCTATTTTACTTTTGACTTATAAAAAAAACTGATTATTATTTTTATAACTAAACTTAAGTATAAAATATGCATTTAATTGAGCATCTATTACATATTAACGCGCCACTAAATAAAGTATATGAAGCTATTAAAGAAGTAGAAAATGTTAAACAGTGGTATACCACTGATATTGTGGAGAACTCGGATAAAACCAAAACCTTTAAATGGGGTGAAATGTTTCTTATTGTAAAATGTAATGAAATTGAGAATAAGAAAATTACTTGGGAATTTATAAAATCTTCTATGCCTATAGAATCGCTTTTTATGACTTACGAACTTAGTGAGAATGAAGGCAAAACTCGTGTAAGATTTTCTTACGGTAATTTTACTGAAAAGTCCGATTTTTATGCCAACCAAAATTTTAGTTCTGCAAAATATTTAGAAAGTTTAAGACAATTTTGTCAAACTGGAAAAGGAGAAGCATTTGGATCTGATTCTTACAGGTCATAACCAGTTATTTCTATATCTACTTGGCATTCTTATTTTAAGACCACTCTATCTTTTATAAATTCCAAATTCTTTTTCTTGAGAGAGCTTCTATTATTGATAGAATATTCTGTAAAAAAATGATGGCTTTTTAGAAATTTAATCTGTATTTGGTCCCAATCATTTTTATTTTTTACCATCCTATATTCCTTTAATTCTTTATAGAAATCAGATGAAATACTAATAAAATCTTCACGCCCTAGATAATCTAAATCTGCGTCACATATTATTCTTTCTAAATGGTTATTCGGCTTTTGAGGAACTCTCGTTGCCATTACTAAGTCACATACTTTATTTACTTGAAATGTATTAAACCCATAGTTGGGAAGTATTTCACGTGCATAATCTACACCAATTTTTTCATTGTCTAGATATTTATCTATATAGCCAAAGTCATGAAATAAAGCAGCTGCTCTTAATAAAATAAACTCTTCTGGACTAACCTTCTCATTAAATGCGATTTTTTCTACAGCATTTAAAACATCTTTTGTATGATGAGTGCCATGGTAATATAGGTTTTTTGCTAACTTTTTAGTTAGAAAACCAAGACCATATTCTTCCAGTCCATAAATATCAATTTTGGATTTTACAGAAAACACTTTGTATTCCTTAAACCAATTACTAAAACTATAAGCTTCGTTAGAAGAAAACGCAAAATCGACTCCATTTACATAAAACATATAAATTTCACCCGTATTTTTAGTAGCTATTTTACCTCTTGAAGAGCAATCAAAAAAAGTTTTGACTACTTTGTAGGTAGATTCAGAAATATTTACTTTTCCAGGCACTGAATTGCTTTCTATTCTTTTAGCAATATTTACTGTGTTGCCAAAAATATCATAGGCAATTCTCTTTGTTCCTAGAACTCCTGCAATGACATCTCCGTTATGTATACCTATTCGTACTTCCCAAAATTCTTCATTTTTAGATTCAGCAATATCCTTTAACTTATTCATTAGCAATTGAATCTCTAAAGCTGCAGAAACACAGTTTATAGAGCTTAATTCAGGGTGATCTCCAAACCCTCCAACAGCTAAATAGGCATCACCAATAGTCTTGATTTTTTCTAAATTGTTTTTTTCACTAATTGAATCAAACTCGGAGAATAAATCATTTAATTTATTTACTAAGTAAGTAGGGTTGTTACGCTCAGCAATTTTAGTAAATCCAACAATATCTATAAAAATCACAGAAACATTTTTATAAGATTTAATTTCTACTTGCCCTTTGATCTTTAATTCCTGTACAATATTTTGTGGCAAAACATTTGAAAGAAGTTTATCAGATTTATCTCGTTCTAGCCTAACTAGTCTGTTTTGCTTCGCAATCTGGTCTTTCTGTTTCGAGATTGTCTTAGTTCTTTTTTCTACTAAAAAAGCTAGTTTTCTCTTAATAGACTTAATTTGTTTAACTCTTATAATATAACCTATTATTAGAATCAGTAAACAAAAAATGATAAATGGAAAATAATACTCTAAAGATTTAATAAAACTAAAGATTTGGGGGAAAGTAATTTTGTCTAAAATAGATGCTATGTAAAGCATATTAAATTACTCAATTTCTACTGCAAATATTACTATATCATCAACCTGTTCATGTTCTTCTCCCATCCATTTGGCTAACCTTTCTTCAAGTAACTTTTTTTGATTTTCCATAGAATTATTCACTGTCTCAACTAGAAGTTCTTTAAACTTTTTATACATAAATTTCTTTCCTCTTGGCCCTCCAAATTGGTCTGGATATCCATCTGAAAAAGCATAAATTTTATCTCCTTTTTTTAAGTCCAATTCATAATTATCATAATTATGTTCACCATAAGTAAATGAGCCAATAGCAAATCTGTTTGTTTTATGTATTTCTAATTCTCCATCTCTTATTAAATAGACTGGATTGTTAGCTCCAGCAAATCTTAACTTCATTTGTTTAGTATTAATAGAGCATAAGGTAATATCCATTCCATCTCTTATTGAGTCATTATTACTTTTATTTAATGAATCGTTAGCATATTTATTCAGACTATCTAAAATAAGTCCAGGTTTTAATAATTTATGATCTTTAAAAGCACTAGTAAGTCCATTTGCACCAACTAAACTCATAAAAGCCCCTGGAACTCCGTGCCCAGTGCAATCCACTGCTGCAAACATATACTCATCATTTTGATGGCCAACCCAATAAAAATCACCAGAGACTATATCCTTTGGCTTAAAAAGCACAAAGGAAGATGGAAAATATTCTTTAACTAGATTTTCATTAGGAAGAATTGAGTCTTGTAATCTTTTTGCGTATCTAATACTATCTGTTACATCAGTGTAAAGTTCTTCCAGCTTAGATCTTTGAGAATCTATTTCATCTTTTTGTTTTACTACTTCTTCTGTCCTTTCCTTTACTTTTTGCTCTAGAATTCTTTCAGTTTCTGCAAGTTCATCCTTCATCTTTAATAATGCGTGTCCTAAAACATCCTCATCGCTAAGTGGCTGGTATTGGTAATCAAAATTACTTTGTCCTATTTCGTGTGCAAACTGAGTAGTTTCTGTTAATCCAGCAACTAAGCTATTCATAGCCTCAGACATTTCTCCAATTTCATCATTACTTGGCTTCAACTGACTTTTTGGGAATATTCCTTTACCAAGACCTAGAAGTATGGACTTAAGTCTTTGTACAGGTGTGGTTATACTTATTGTGGTAAATATCGCAATAGCTATTGTTCCTATAACTATTATTATTGAAATAAATATGATACTATTAATTAAGTTGGAGAACCTATTGTTGGTTTTAATCTGTTGAGCATCTGCTATATGCGTTCTTATTTTAGTTAATTGATTAATTTCCTCAATTAGTATTTCATAGCTAGTGCTTATTTCTTCGAACATAAAATCAGCATTAAAAATTAAAGCCTCATCTTGGTAACTATCAACATCTACAAAAACGTTTCTTACTTCCAAATTGTAATTTTCAATTAATAAAGAAACTTTGGAAGAGATATTTTTAAACTCCTTTAACCCATTGTCAAGAGAATCTTCAATTGATACCCATTTAGATGAAAGTTTTTCAAGGGTATCTAAATCTAATTTTAAAGTCTGGTCTAATAAAATTTCTGCTTCAACTTTCCACTGTTCGTCAGGCCTAGATTCTTCGATTACCCATTGCTGCATGTAGGTGTGCGTTTTTGCTATATCTTCTTTAAGATGGTTGATTAGAAACAAGGACGGTTGATCGACTTTTAAGAATTTATCGTTAGATTTAATAGCTACATTTACAACAGAAAAGGTATACAGGAAAACAATAAGTAATAATATTACAACTACGCTAAAACCACCACCAATTTTTTTCCCTACGGTAAATCTCAAAATATTATAATTGATTTATTCTTCTGAATTTGACTCTAACCCTTTAAGAATATTCATATATTCTACATGCTTTTCCATATCATTCAAGCTGTAATAAACTGCTGCAATACCCTGAACAATAGAACTTTCTTGAGGTTTCATCTGATATACTTTCTTAAGGTAAGGAAGTGATTTAGAAAAATAATTAACTGCTTGTTCTTGCATTAATATAACCATTTCTAAATCTGCATCAACATCTAATTCTTCCATGATAAGATCTACTCCAAGATTGTGATACATAATACCTAAATTATAATTGGAAGAATATTGATCTGGATCAATTTCTAAGGATTTATTAAAATAATTTATAGAAGAATCTAATAAACTCTTATTAGTTTTATCCTTTTCATATCTCATTTTGTAAAGGTTTCCAATTCCATAATAAAAATCTAAGTCTTTCTCACTGAAATCATAATCTTCATAAGCTATTCCTTTAAGTTTCTTAAAAGAATCATAATAGGAAATAGCATTGTCTTGATTTTTCATATCAAACTTTTGAAGAATTTTGACAGCATCATTGTAATAAAAAGTTGAAATGTAATCTAGCAACTTGTTATTTAAATCAAAGTACTTTTTCTCCGCATCTAGATTAATGGACTTAATAAAGCAATCGGCAGCTTTTAATTTTGTTATTGATCCGGATTCTTTGTTTTCAATAAACTTGAATATATCTAAATTTATAAATCCACAAACATGCCAAAAGTAAGCATCTTGGTTCTGGCCAGGGCACTGAGATAAGACTGTATCAATATATCCAAAAGCATTTTCATATGCTTTTGATTTATATTTTTGAAGTAAAAGCATTTTCTCAGGACAATAGGTAGATTGAGATATTGAGTTGTAAAAAACTCCAAAAATTAAAACAATTGACAATATGTTTTTAGGGGTCCTCATATTTTGGAATAAGCTAAATCGGCAAACTTCTGTTTAAACTTGAAATTATTTTTTTCAGATTCAGATTTATTCAATTGATACCTTAGTCTACTATTAACATAAAGCAAGTTAATCATAGAGCTTGATGAATTAGATATATCTGCTAACTCGGTGACTAATAAAGTTTTTTGTTTTATTAATTTCGTAACTTTTGAAATCATATTTGTTTCTTCTTTGCAAACAAAAAGCAAATGACAATCTTTAATATCTGAAGCAGTTTCGTAAAAATCCCATACTATTTTTTGACTCCCCGTCACTTTATCTTTAAAAGTGGTGTTAAGTAAATTAAATAAGTCTTTACTGCCAAAAATTCCAACTGAGAAATCTCCCGTGTTGTAATCACTTGGCCAATATACGTTTTTTGCAAACTGGTAAAGATACATTCCCTTCATCTTCATTTTTAATGCTTTTGCAGGATCCATTTGGGAGAATGTAATTGAAGACTTGAAAAGTATAACTAAGCCAAGTAAAAATGATATTTTAAATTTGTTGTACACAATATAAAGTTAATGTAAAAATAGTAAAGAATTATGTACTCTCATAAAACTTTACAATTATTTCATTTTTTTAAAATGTTTCTTTCTACTTTTAAGAGCTTTTTTCTTAAGAATTCGCTTGTTATATTTGTAGCTGTAGGCCATTTTCCTGTGTTTTGTTGTGAAGCTATCTTCCTCAATACCTGTAGGTTTATAGATGTTTTTTTTATTGGCCCTGAATGGATCATGATCTAAGCCATATATCCCATTATTATTTTTTACACTTGAAAATAAATTCTTTGTTTTTTTAGAAATTATTTTATTCCTTTTTTTAATATTAATTCCTTTTGTTTTTTCAATGAAGGGATCTCTATATTGAGAAATTAGATTTTGTTTTTGAAAAAAGAAAAGAAAAAAGGATACGAATATGAGAGATATTCTACGGATCATAAAACTTATTCAAGTTGTGGCTCATGTTGCATTTCATTTGATAAATCTCTATCAAAGAGATATAATCCAGCTTTGTCGTTGCCAATCATATTAAGCCTATCAATAATTGTTCTGGCCAAGGCTTCTTCTTCTAATTGCTCTGCAACATACCACTGCATGAAATTATGGGTTGTAAAATCTTTTTCTTGCAGGCAAAGTCCTACAATATTATTTATGCTCTCTGTAACATTTAACTCATGTTCTAGCAAAGATTCAAAAACATGGGTCAATGATTTAAAAGTCTTAGGTGGCTGAATTAACGCTGGAATTAAGGCTTTACCTCCTCTTTCGTTAATGAATTTTACCAGCTTCAACATATGTTCTCTCTCTTCATCACTGTGTTGGTATAAAAATGAAGATGAACCACTTAGCCCTTGTATTTCTGTCCAAGAAGCCATAGATAAGTAAAATTGAGATGAAGATGCTTCTAACTCAATTTGCTTATTTAATGCTTTTTCAATAACTGCTTTTAACATAATTGTTTTTTGCAAATATAACTCTTTTAAAATTCTTATAAAATTGTATTTAAAAACAACCCCCATTCAATTATAATTTATAGAATTAATTTATACTTTAGTCAAATATGTCATATATTTCACATGTGATTAAACATCCTTTCATACTGTTTTTAATAGCTAATTTTTTAGTACTTAATGTCTTTTCTCAAACAAATATTAATGGCAAAATATTTGATGTGGAAACCAATGAAGAACTTATTGGTGCATCTGTTAAAATAGTTAATTCTAATTATGGATGTGTGACAGACTTTAATGGTGATTTTGTAATTAAAACAAATATTCCTTTGCCATTTAGCATCGAAGTTTCCTACATTGGTTACGATTCTAAAGTCATTGATTTAATAGACAAACAAAGACTTAAAGTTGGTTTAAAAAGCAAAGATTTACAGCTCAAGGCAGTTGAAGTAATTTCTGGAATAAGTAAAAAACTTAAAGAATCTCCTTTAAGTATAGAGTCTATGGATATTAACGATATTAAGCAGACCTCCGCAACCAACTTTTATGAAGGTTTAAGCCATATGAAAGGTGTTGATATGACTTCTGCAAGTCTTGGTTTTAGAGTGATAAATACGCGAGGATTTAACAGTACGTCTCCAGTAAGGTCACTTCAAATAATTGATGGTGTTGACAACGCTTCCCCTGGGTTAAATTTTGCTTTAGGCAATTTCCTTGGAGCCTCTGAGCTAGACTTAATGAAAGTCGAAATTATTTCTGGTGCAAGTTCTGCTTTTTATGGTCCTAATGCATTTAATGGAGTTATTAGTATGGAGACTAAAAATCCATTTTTATTTCCAGGATTATCCGCTAGTGTTAAACTAGGAGAACGGTTTTTAAATGAGTATGCTATTAGATACGCTAAAGTAATAAAGGATAAAAAAGGAAAAGACAGGTTTGCTTATAAGTTTAATATCTATTACATGAATGCTGACGATTGGGTTGCAGATAATTCTGCAAGTGTAGCAGACTTAGAAACTAACGAACTTAGTCCTGGTGGTTACGATGCTGTAAACCGATACGGAGATGAAAACCTAAACCCTATTTTAAATCAAATGATTTATGGCTTAGACGGTGAAGCTGATACTGCTAGTATAATGGCCTATCCTGGACTTGAAAGATGGCACAGAAAGGGTTATTGGGAGCAAGATTTAGTAGACTACAATACTGAAAATCTTAAAACAAGTCTGGGCATGCATTACATGTTTGACAATTCTATGGAGTTTTTTTCCTCAACAAATTTTTCTACAGGAACTACAGTTTATCAAGGAGACAACCGCTTTAGTTTAAAAAACATTAGATTTTTCCAAAACAAACTAGAGCTTAAAAAAGACAATGATTTTTTCATTAGGCTTTATGCAACTCACGAAAATGCAGGAGATAGTTACGATGCTGTTTTAACAGCATTTCAATTACAGAATGCTGCGGCAACAGATGTTGACTACCATGAATTATATAAAACCTATTGGAGAGATAATATTTCTCCAAAAGTAGAAAGCTTAGATCCATCTGTAAATTGGCAACCTGCTTTTATTAATGGAGTAGCTTATCCTGTAAATTTTACAGATATTTTCAATTTAATTGATGGTATTCCTGTAGATTCTCTAATTAATTGGCATGAAGAAAGTGCTAACAACGCCAATAATTCACATCCAAACATGGGAGTGACTTCTTTTTATGAAGTTGGTACTCCCCGATTTGACTCATTATTTAATGACATCATTTCTACTACATCTGTTCTTGACGGAGGATCAAAAATAGTAGACAAGTCTGCACTTTATCATGGACATGGAGAAAAAATTTGGGAAAATGACTTTTGGAAAATTACTCTAGGTAGCAACTTCAGAATTTATACTCCAAAATCAGGAGGATCTTTATTTAGCGATACTATCTCGATAAGTGCAAATGGAGACACCGTAAATAATACAATAGTAAATAAAGAAGCTGGTAGTTACCTAGGAGTCGAAAAAAGCTTCTTAAGTGATCAATTAATTTTAAAAGGGTCTATAAGATTGGATAAAAACCAAAATTTTAACCTTATTCCTACTCAAGCAATTTCTGGAATTTATAACATTAACGAAAATCATACTGTTAGATCGACATTTACTTCTGCAATAAGAAACCCAACATTACTTAACCAGTACCAGTATTATAATGTTGGAAGAGCAAAATTAGTAGGGAATATTAACGGATACGAGAATCTTTACACCATAGAATCTATTTATTCATATTCAACGTCGGGAAGAAATACAGATTCATTAGTTAGTTTCAACTTAGATCCTATCCGACCAGAAGAAGTAAAATGTCTGGAATTTGGATATCGAGGAGTGCTTGGTGGTAAGTTGTTTATAGATGCTAACTATTACTATAATTGGTATACCAATTTTATTGGATTCATAACTGGCGCAGAAATTTATGTAGACGCTCTTGGATTAGAGATTTTGGATGTTTACAGAGTAGCTACTAACTCAGAAAAAATTATCACTACTCAAGGGTTTTCAACTGGATTAAATTATTACTTAAATAATCAATTTACTGTTAATGGAAATTATTCTTGGAATGTATTGAATAAACAAAATGATGACCCTATTATCCCTGCATACAATACTCCAGAACATAAGTTTAATTTAGGCTTTTCTGGGAAAGAGATTGACCTAAAATTGTTTGATAAATCACTGTTGAAAAATATATCCTTTAACTTAAACTATAAATGGGTAAAAGGGTTTGAGTTTGAGGGCTCTCCACAGTTTACAGGATATGTGCCAACCTATGGTTTATTAGATTTTCAAATGACTAAAAACTTAACCAAACAAAATCTTTCTATAAAGGTAGGCGGTTCAAATATTTTAAATAATAAGATTCTTCAAGTTTATGGAGGACCATACGTTGGGAGAATGATTTACCTGTCTTTGACATTCGATTTTAAAGATTAAAATAGATTTTTAATACTTAAAATTTACTATTATTTAATTTTTACGTAAATTGTACTAAAATTATTCACAAAAACAACCTTATGAAAAAAATTACTTTTAGCTTTCTATTTGTTTTGACATTTATTTGTTCATCAATTTCTATTGGACAAACAAGATATCTAGACCCAGTGTTTCCTACGATAGACACTACTAATAATATAGTATATGCAGTTAATCAATCTGTCTTACTTGGTGAGGCTTTGCCAGTTGCAACTGGAGCTACAGTTCCTATTGGGCTTGACTCTACAACAACTCCTCCAACACCCATCTTATTCACAATGCCAGCATTAGAGATGGATATTTTTCAACCTTCTGGTGATACAGTTTCCGAAAGACCAGTAATTATCTATTTGCATACAGGAACATTTGCTCCAATAATTAGAAATGGAAATGCTACTGGTTCTAGGACATTTGATTATGCTACCCAGGTTTTTTGTAATCAATATGCTGCCAGAGGATATGTAGTTGCTAATACTGATTACAGAGCAGGATGGAATCCTCAACTGCCAACTGAGCCAGAAAGAGCAGCTAGCTTAATGAAAGCCGCCTATAGAGGAATTCAAGATGTTAAAGCTGCTATAAGATATTTAAGAATGGATTATGAGAATGGAAATACATATGGAATTGATACTTCTAGAATTATTATTGTTGGTCAGGGGACTGGCGGATGGATTGCTACTTGTTTAAATTCCGTTGATAAATTATCTGAAATTCAATTGCCTAAATTTCTTGACCCTGTTACTGCCTTGCCTTTAATAGATACAGCCGTAATGGGTGACTGGTTTGGTTATGGTGGAAACCCTGCTTACAATACTACAAACCATGCTGGCTATTCTAGTGAACACGATATGATATTAAACATGGGGGGTGCTATAGGAGACCTTTCTTGGCTAGAAGCTGGTGACAAGCCAACTGCAGCAGTTCATGGAAACTTAGATGCAATTGCAAGATATACTACAGGTAATCTTTCTGTATCGGGAGTAAATATTGTTTCTGATATTAGTGGTTCTTATGATGTAGTTGCAAAAGCAAATATGTTAGGAAATAATGATGATATACCTACTCTTTTTGATGCTTATACATTAGCTGCTAGAGCAGCTTCAAATAGTATTGCTGGAACTTTAGATTTTAGTGGTGATACAATTGGGCCATCTGTAGATAACGTATTTCCATTTGTTACTGGAAATCCTGGCGAAGGCGCTCCATGGGATTTTTTCGATTCTTTAACTACAATTGCATTAGCAGTTGGCCAAGGACTTCCTGCAAGTGTAGGTACTGATGCTTACATGAGTAGTCTTGCTACTAACCCCGATGTTAGTGTGGCTAAAGCTACTGCTTATATAGATTCAACTCTTGGATTCTTTTGCCCAAGAATTGTAAACACTTTGATGTTGCCTGGTAATACTGTTGGAATTCAAAGTGAAAAAATATCTGTAAATGTTTTCCCTAACCCAACGAGTGATTATATTTCTTTTAATTCATCTAGTAATATTAAATCCATTTCAATTTTTGATAATAACGGAAAGCTTATTGAGCAAATTAATCCTAATAGATTTACTTTTACAATGGATCTAAGATCTTATGCTAAAGGAATTTATTATGCAGAGATTTCTAATGATAACCAAATTAAAACAGAAAAAATTATTTTAAAATAATTTTTTCTACTTAATAATATTAAAAGCCCCTTTTGGGGCTTTTTTTTGTTCTAATATTTTAAACTATTTATATGGGTCATTCATAATTAATATATATTTGCCAACTAATTTCAATTTTCGATGGAAATAATAATTCAAATATCTCAATTTATAATGAGTCTCTCGTTATTGATTGTCCTTCATGAACTTGGGCATTTTATACCTGCAAAACTATTTAAAACAAAAGTTGAAAAGTTTTATCTATTTTTTGATTGGCCATTTTCTATTTTCAAAAAAAAGTTTGGAAATACTGAGTACGGAATTGGAATATTACCTTTAGGTGGCTATGTAAAAATAGCTGGAATGATTGATGAAAGTATGGACCAAGATCAGCTTAACAAAGAGCCAGAAGAATGGGAATTTAGATCAAAACCAACTTGGCAAAGATTAATTATTATGGTTGGAGGGGTAACTGTAAATCTAATATTAGGATTTCTAATCTACATAATGATGCTTTTTGTCTGGGGAGATGGATACATATCTAATGACAAGGTTCCATATGGAGCACATCTAAGTAGTCCTGTTTATGAATCTTATGGATTTCAAGATGGTGATTTAATCGTTGAAGTTGGTGATGAAAAAATTATAGAATTTGGAAGTGCAGAAAAAAGAATTTTAATAGATGGAGAAAGAAATATAAAAATTAAAAGAAATCAAGAAATTATTTCTTTAACTCTCCCAGAGAATATTATTGATGAATTGCTTAAAAATAAAGGGGCAGGAATTTTAAGTGAATTAAGGATTTACAATACAATTGATTCACTTATTGAAGGAAATAATGCATTAAATGCAGGATTTGAAGTTGGAGATAGTATAGTCGGTATTAATGGATTAAGCATTCCTTTTTATAGAGATTTCAGAAATGAACTTCAAAAACATAAATCTCAGGAAGTTGAAATCTCTTTTTTTAGAAACAATTTATTAAAAACTATTAAAGTAAATACTAACAAAAATGGTACAATTGGGTACTTTAAATCCAATAAGTTAGAGAGATCTGTTATTGAATTTAAAAAATATTCTATTGTAGAAGCTATTCCTAGTGGAATAATAAAAGGTAATCAAATCTTAACTAATTATGTGAAATCTCTTTCATTAATTTTCAATAAAGAGGGGGCAAAGCAAATAGGTGGATTTGGATCTATTGGAAGTATGTTTTCAAACACATGGGATTGGCAAAGATTTTGGGCCATGACAGCTTTACTATCTATAATCTTAGCATTCATGAATATACTTCCAATACCTGCCCTAGATGGCGGGCATGTAATGTTTTTAATTTATGAAATGATTGCTGGTAAACCACCTACTGACCAGTTTTTAACAAGAGCTCAAGTAGTAGGAATGGTATTGCTATTTTCTTTGCTGATTTATGCAAATGGAATGGATCTATACAGGTTCATTAGTGGCTAAATTGCTACTTTTAAACATCCGTTTGGGCATAATCTTATGATATATAAAATATTATCATGATACTTACCATTTACTTTTGTAAAAACAAAAAGAAATGGTTAAAAATATTTTTTTCTCTTTATTTTTTCTCTTTAAGTTCTTTAATTACTTCGCTCAAAGTATTCCAGAATACGAGCAGTTTGAAGTTTACAAACAGGACAAAAACAATAAAATATTAATCATTCCTTTTGAGAATAAAATGTATTCCTCTTCTATCGATAATGAAATTGCAGAATATAATAGGCTAAATTATTCATCCATAAAAGAAGAGATGAAAAAAGGGATTTCTGAGCAAATACTTCTCTCTATTAGCAATAAAACTCCTGCAATTTCTTTAGAACATCATAAAGAATCTAATTCACAGATTTTGAATTACATATATAACAGTATTGGTTTAAAATATGAGAAAGTAAAATCTAAAGATACAGTTGAAGTGACAACTAAAAAAACTGATTTAATTAAAGAAAGATTAAATAAATTTGTTCACCAAACAAACCAGCTTCATGAAAAAGCAAAATACGACAGAGGAAATTTAAATAATGGAGAAATCCATACTTTCAATTATAACGAAGAAAGATTTATGAATGTTATTATTCAAAATCCAAATCTATTGGAAGAGTTGAATAATAAGTACAGAACGAATTACTATATTTTCATTAATGAATTTCATATTGGAAGAGCATTAGCAATCCCAGGAAATGTATATCTTAAAAAAAGACAAATAAGTACCCATTACACCGTTTTTAATCAAAGAGGAAAAGAAGTAGATGCAGGAGTTATTAGGGTTCAAATGCCGGAAGATGTCTACAGTATTAAAAAAATAGAAAGAGATTACATTTCTTTAATCGCTAGAGAATTGTGTTCATTTATCCCTGAACCAAAAGTAGAGAAAGCTACTCTTGTTAAAGAGGCAAAAGACAATAAAAACTCAAAAAACCAAAGGAAAATTATTTATGGTGTTTTAGAGTAGTAAACTACTATCCAACATTAGTGAATTCTTTTTCTTTACAATCGTCTTACCATTTATGAGTTCATACAAGTTTTGTAACTCTTTTGAAAGAGTTGGAAATATTTTCTAATGAAATTAAACTAATTTAAAGTTGATTTTGAAAACAGTATCCACAGCGAAATAAATTAAAAAATGGAGAAAAACTTAAAGCTTAGAAATCATTCATCTATGTTTTGAAATACTTCACTTATTGGATTACCAGTGCAAGCATTAGGAAAAGCTGATTTAAGTAAAATAGATAATGTTGGTGCAATATCTGTAATTTTAATATTTCTATAAATTTGTTTAGGTTGAATATTGTATCCATAGAAAAGTAAAGGGACGTGGGAATCGTAATTATAGTGGGTTCCATGAGTTGTCCCTGTCTTTGTTGACCATTCAATATATCCAGGATTAAGTGTTAGAAAAATATCACCAGATCTTTTGGGGTAAATTCCATTTATTATTCTTCTAATTTTTAATGAAATTAAAGAGTTAGAAAGAGTGTTTATAGAATAAACCTCATCCACAGAAGATTGTTTTTTCAACCAATTTCTAGCTTCTTCAAAAACATCTTTTTTTGAAATATTAAGAGAATCTAATTTTTGATAATTAATATAAAATTGCATATTGGAGTATCTTGCCAAAATATTAGGGACTCCAAATTTTAGTTCTAACTGACTATTAAGCTCAGGAAATATTTCTCTTGAAACGAAATTGCCGCCCTTTAGTCTTTTTCTCTCTAATTCAATGGGTGAGGTGCCTGCTCCGTGATCCGAAGTTAAAGAAATTATAAATTCTTTGGAGCCACAATGGTTTTCAAGGAATTGTATAAGATCGGCAATTTGTTGATCTAAATTCAAATACATACTCTTCACTTCTTCTGCATCGGGTCCATATTTATGCCCTACATAGTCTGTAGAGGAAAAAGAGATTACTAATAAGTCAGTATGTTCGTCTGTCCCTAAGTCTTCATTTTTGATAAGTTCTTTAGAAAAGTCTAATGTATAGTTATTCCCTTTTGGAGAGGACTTAATTGAAGATGGGCCTGTTTCTAATAATATTTTATTTAAATCATATTCAAAAGTAGTTCCCATCCAGCTTTTGTTCATGTAGGATTCAATAGAATAGTTTTTATGAAATCTAACAACCCATTCCGGTAGATTATTTCGGTAAAATGAGCTGGTTATCCATTTTGATTCATGGTTTAGCCAATAAGCTCCATCTGCTAAAGCTCCAGTAGATAAAATGGCTCCTCTATCCTTTATGGAAACTCCAAAAACTTTTGATAAGGAATCTTTAATTTTAAGTTGATCTCCTACGGTGTTACATAATAATGAGATAGGCGACATTTGACCACTTCCTGGGTTGATATTTTCATGAGGCTTCTTACATAGGCATACTGTTTGAGATGCCCCATCACCTGCACAATATACAGGTGAAAAGTCGTCTCTTTTGTACCAATTGTTTCCAATAATTCCATGTACTGAAGGAGTGGTTCCTGTAAAAATACTCGCATGGCCTGGTCCAGTATATGTTGGAATGTAATTGTAATGAGTATTTCTGCAAAAAACACCTTCATTTACTAGCTTTTTAAAGCCATTATTCCCAAAATCTTCCCAAAATCTATCTACGAATTCATATTTCATTTGATCTACCACAACACACACTAAAATTTTAGGATTTTGTTGTGAAATCACTGCAAAAGGGAGTGAAATTAAAATAATATATAAAAGATTTTTCATTTGTAATTAACTTATATAAAAGTAGTTAATTACGACAGAATTTAAGAGTTATAAAGCAAATATTTAAGAGATTAAAAAATTAGGAGAATTATTTTTGTGCTCTTTTTCTTTCATGTTCTTTCAAAAAAACTTTTCTAAGTCTTATTTTAGATGGCGTCACTTCCACATATTCGTCAGATTGAATATATTCTAATGCTTGTTCTAAAGAAAATCTGATTGCAGGTGCAATTTTTACTTTCTCATCTGCCCCAGAAGATCTCATATTAGACATCTTTTTAGTTTTGGTAATATTTACTACCAAATCGTTACATCTTGAGTTTTCACCAATAACCTGGCCCTCATAAATATCTTCATTTGGGTCAACAAAAAACTTGCCTCTTTCTTGTAGGTTATTCAAACTAAATGGGATTGACTTCCCTTTTTCCATAGAGATTAAAGAGCCATTTTGTCTTTGTGGAATATCTCCTTTATACGGCTGAAATTCAATAAATCTGTGAGACATTATTGCCTCACCCGAAGTAACTGTAAGTAAATAGTTTCTTAATCCTATTATTCCTCTTGATGGGATGTTAAATTCCAATAACATTCTATCACCTTTATTAACCATACTTAGCATCTCCCCTTTTTTAATTGCAACAAGCTCTATTGCTTTTCCAGAATGGCTTTCTGGCAAATCTATGGTAAGTTCCTCAATTGGCTCACATTTAATTCCATCTATCTCTTTAATGATTACTTGCGGCTGACCAACTTGTAGTTCGTATCCCTCTCTTCGCATAGTTTCAATTAAAACAGATAAATGAAGCACTCCTCTTCCAAAAACATTAAAAGAATCTGAAGAATCGGTAGATTCTAACTTTAAGGCCAAATTTCGTTCCAGTTCTTTTTCCAACCTTTCATTTAAATGTCTAGATGTAACAAATTTTCCTTCCTGTCCAAAAAATGGAGAGTCGTTGATAGTAAATAACATAGACATAGTAGGTTCATCAATTTTGATGGTTGGTAAAGCTTCTGGGAATTCTATGTCTGCAACTGTATCTCCAATTTCAAACCCTTCTAGCCCTACAAGGGCGCATAAATCTCCTGCTTTTACTTCCTCTACTTTTGATTTGCCTAATCCTTCAAATAAGTAAAGTTCTTTAATTCTACATTTTTTAATATCTCCATCCCTTTTAACTAAAGAAATTTGTTGATTTTGCTTTAGTGCTCCCCTTTGTAATCTCCCTATTGCAATTCTTCCTATAAAAGTAGAAAAGTCAAGAGATGTTATTAGTAACTGGGTATTTCCTTCCTCTACTTTGGGAGGTGGAATAAAATTAATTACGGCATCTAATAATGGGAAAATATTATCATTTGGAGTCTTGTAATCGCTATCCATCCATCCAAACTTTGCAGATCCATAAATTGTTGGAAAGTCTAACTGATTTTCACTAGCATCCAAGTTAAACATTAAATCAAAAACTTTTTCTTGTACCTCCTCTGGTCTGCAGTTCTCTTTATCTACTTTGTTAATTACAACTAAGGGCTTTAAACCCAACTCAATGGCTTTTTGTAAAACAAATCTAGTTTGAGGCATTGGTCCTTCAAAAGCATCTACCAATAATAAAACCCCATCTGCCATATTTAATACCCTTTCAACTTCTCCTCCAAAGTCAGCGTGCCCTGGAGTGTCAATAATATTAATTTTATGTTCTTTATACTGAACAGAAACATTTTTTGAAAGAATAGTTATTCCTCTTTCTTTCTCTAAATCGTTGTTATCTAGAATTAATTCTTTTTGTTCTTTTCTTTCATCAATTGCTTTACAGGCGTAAATAATTTTATCTACTAGAGTTGTTTTTCCGTGGTCAACGTGGGCAATGATAGCTATGTTTCTAATATTCATAGTTTAAAATAAGTTGCAAATGTATAATTCTTATTGAGCAAATAACATTTATTTTCAAAAGGCATTAAATTGTAAAGAATAATTATTTATTTACAATAAATTTTATATTTGAAATATTAAATAAAAAAATCAATGAAAACTTTAAAATACACATTACTATCAATTATTATTCTTTCGATTTATTCTTGCGGAAAATATGAAGAAGGTCCTGCGTTTACTTTGAGGTCTAAAAGCTCAAGAATGTGTCAAAAATGGAGGCCAATACAATCTGTTGATGGATCTACTGAAGTGATTACTAATATTGACAGCGATGGTAGTTATATTGAGTTTATTAAAGATGGAAGTATTCAATATTATAATAAGGATCAAATGAGTTTTTTAGGAATAGATGCTGTAAGTGGAACCTGGGAGTTTTCAGAGGATAAAACCCAAGTAACCTACTCTTACAATGTTTTGACAGTCAATACAACGAAGTTAAAAACTATTAAAAAATTAAAAATTAATAGCTTAGCTCTAGAGGACAATAACGGCAATAGAATTTATTACGAAAATTACTAATTATTTCAATGAATGGTACTCATTGAGAAGTATATTATAGGTTTTCTTATTTGTATATTTAGACTTTATCCAAGAAAAAAACATAATCAATCTTGGGTCACGAAAAACTTTTTCTTTCTTAAAATTTAATTCCTTTAAAATATAATTTAACTCCTCTATACGTGCTCTTTCAGGTTCATTTATAAATTTCTCTAATGCTTTAATAAATGGGACTACCATTTTATACTGCTTGGTTGGAAATAGATCAAGATATTTATTTTTAATAGATCTAATGTTTTTTTCTGCTAAATCAATATGAGTTAAATCAATTAGAATTAATGTTCTTATCATCTCTTTTCTCAATAACCACTCTCTACCCATATTTTCTTGATAATAAACGTCTGATTTATTTAATTTATTAATTACTTGATTGGATTTTTTAATGTTTTGGTTTACTAATAAGAGAGCTGATAGATTCAATAATAAGTTTAACTCTTCCCTTAAGTTTAAAACTGCATAGTGATTCTCAAGAGTATTTTTAATAGAATCAATTCCCTCAATAATTTGGTTGTCAAATACCTTTACAAAACTGTCTATTCCCGTATATCTTCCCAAATATGAATAAAATATTTTATCCTCTTGATCCATCAAAAGTTTTAATTTATTAAGATGTTTTTTTGATTTCACAAAGTCTCTTACTTCTAAATAGGTATAAGACATTATATACTCAATATTAGCGTAATATTTTAAATGATTTATATTATTATTCTCTATTTTTAATTGCTCATAATAATTCTCAAGAATAATTACTAAGTCGTTGTAGTTCTTCTCAATTGCATATTGAACTCTTATTATTTCAATATTTTTTAAGTGTATTTCAGGATCAATAATTTCATGTTTTAAATTCTCAAAATCTTCAAACCCACTTATGAAATCTTTTTCAGAAAAACTGACGTCTCCATTTTTTATTTTTTCTATAAGTAGATTTTTCATTTGAATAAAGTAAAGCTGGAATTCATCTACCTTAGCTTGTTTTTTTTGAAGCTTAAGAATGTTTTTTTTTATTAATGTAAAATCTCCATTGGTGTAATATGGAAGAATATTTAATTTTAACCTTTGGATTTTTAAGCCAGTCAAATAATCATTGGAGTTACTAGCTTTTTTTTCTTCCTTGGTTAGTAAGGCCCAAGCTTCAGAATACTTTTTAAAATCAACAAAATATTTTGCCAAAATAAGCATTCCATCAGTTGACTTAGATTTTACTTTGTCTTCTTTATTCTCTAAAATTAGGAAATTAATTAGCTCTTTTGTTATTCTTTTTCTAATCGCATGATAATTAGGATCTCCTTTATAGGTTAACTTTTTATAAGAATTGGAGTTATAATGTATAATAAGCTCCTCAAATAGCTTTACATCTTTTCTAAAGCTAGAAGGTCTTTTTCTTGTGAAGAATTTAATGAAATTTTTCTGTGTTTTTTTTGAAAATGTATTTGATATTTCTTTTATTAAATCCAATTGTATAAACGTTAAATAATTAATATCTATAGATAATGTTACAAAAATAAATAATGTTACATACATTAGGGGACAATTTTGATATGAAATACACTCTTATTACAGGTGCAAGTCAAGGAATGGGGCTAGAAATGGCTAGAGAATGTGCTAGTTTAGGCAGAAATGTATTACTTATTTCTTTGCCAAAAGAGAATTTGAAAGACTTGTCATTAAAGATTTCTAAGGAATTTAACGTTCAGACTGATTTTTATGAAGTTGATCTGACTGAAAATACAAGTGCTAAAGAAATTTTTAACTGGGTTATGAAAAACAATTATTCTATTAACTTTCTAATTAATAATGCTGGTTTTGGAGGTGTTGGGGCGTTTGAGGACTATACTTTAGAGTATTTGGAGACAATGATTGACTTAAACATCAAAGCTACCACCAGAATGACTCACTATTTTATTCCTGAGTTAAAAAAAAATTCTCCGGCTTTTATCCTTAACAATGCAAGTATGATTGCTAATTTCCCATGTCCATACAAGTCTGTTTATGCTGCTTCGAAAGTATATGTAAAATACTTTACTGAGGCTCTAAGAATAGAATTAGAAAGTTTTGGAATTAGTGTAAGTCTTCTACAGCCAGGAGCAACACCAACTAATGATATTGTAAAAAGTCAAATTCAAAAAGGTGGTTTTATTGCTAGAGTTTCTGTAACTGAAGCTCATAAAGTTGCTAGAAAAGCTGTTAGAAATACTTTAAAGGGAAAACATGTAATTGTGCCAGGGTGGAAAAACAGAATGTCTTTAAGGTTTTTAAAAGTATTACCCTACAGCTTACTTCAAATAGCTATTTTGCGAAGCTATAAGTCCATGCAAAAAAATTAAATTATTGTCCTTTTTTAACTTTAAAAAGTGTTGATTTTCAGTGTTTTAATAATTAAAAACACTATTTAAAATATCTTTAATTTAAATTTTTTCAATGCTTTTATTTTTAGTTTATTTTTAGTTTTGGTTTAAATTAATAATTATGAAAAACTTATTTAATTACATAACCATTATACTTCTTAGCATTACATCACTAAGTTTCAATGCTCAATCCCAGTCTGCTGCAGTTTTAAGCGTATATACTCAAAGCGCAAAGATTAGCCCTGAAATGGCTGAGAGCGTTCTTAGAGTTGAAATGACAAAAACAGAACAATTCAATGTCATAGATAAATTAGACATGATTGAGATTTTAGAAGAAAATGAAATTGATGTAACCAATTGTTATGGGAAAAAGTGTTTGTTAAAAGTTGGAAAAAGTGCTGGAGTTGATAAAGTAATAACTGGATCTATAGAGAATTTAGGAAAAAAAATAGTAGTCACTGTGAAAATCCTAGATGTTGAGTCTGAAAGCTATGACAAAGTTGCCATTGAAGAGTTTATAAATCTTGATTCAGAAATACAAAGCATGGTCAAAATTGTAGTTAACAAAGCCTTGGGAATTGAAAATAGCCAAGAAATATTAAATACTCTTGTTTATTTCAACCAACCACCACTAACCCCAAAAACTTATTTAAAAAACAACGGTCCTAGGATGGGGCTGTCATATGTTATCGGAAATACTGCTAAAATATTATCTGCTACAAAGGCCGACGGTGGTCTTGGAATAAATAGCCCTGTTGTAATGTCACAAATTGGTTATCAATTTGAAGGGTCTTATTTAAGTGCGGGAGATTTTCAGGCATTACTAGAAGGTTTAATTTTTATTACAGGTGTAGAAAAAGGATTATTTAGTCCATCTATTGCTTTGCTAAACGGTTTTAGAAGTTCTAAAAATGGTTGGGAGTTTGGTTTTGGTCCTACTTTTAGAGTTTCTTCTACTGCTGAAGGGTATTATAAAGTGGACGCCAATGGAGAGTACGATGTAATTGATGATTGGAATTATAGAGCTGATGGTAATTGGCAGGGAACCACTCCAGTTTTTGAGTACAGAACTGATTTTTCAGGATATAGTAATCCTAGAATTAAAACCGGATGGGTTTGGGCACTTGGAAAAACCTTTCACTCTGGTTATTTAAATATTCCCGTAAATCTTTTTTATTCAAGTGGAAGCGAAGGAGGGTACCTTGGTCTTTCAATGGGATTTAATATAGCTAAAAAAGATTAATTTTTGAAAAAATTAATTTGGTTACTAACCTTAATTCCCATTGTGAATTTAGGGCAAAAAGCTGGAGATTCTATAAGTTTTAAAACAATTTATAATAGTGTTTATCATGGCACTATTGAAAAAATAGACTCTGATGGTTATTTTTTTAAAAATAGAAAAGACAGAATACTTTATTTAAAGAATTCCGAAATAAATAGCTTTCAAATATTTCCAGATTCTTTAAATAATTCTGCTGAAAATAACTCGAGTTTAAAGAATCAAGAAAATGATGTTGCAAAAAGAATTCTAAATGTTGTAAAAGAACCCGAAATCAACTTGATTGACATCAGCAAGTTAAGTTCAAAAGTTGGTGATGAAATTATAATTTTTCTAAAAGACGGCCGAGAACTAAAAGGGAAAATTATTAAGATTTCTTATAAAATTGATGTGTTTGGTGATCAGCATGAAGTTATTAAATTTCTAAATTCAAATAATAAAATGAATATATTAACAACCGAAATAAAAAAGGCTCAACAAATAAAATAGTCTTTTATCTGATTTTAATTGTATAAAAATATTTAAAATCCCATCTTTATTAAAACTATAATTATGTATAAATTATCCAATATATTTTTTTTAATAATACTTACTTTTAGTCTTTTTTCATGTGCTAACAAGAATGCTAACAAAAAAACAAACGAAATAGTGATTGCCAAGCAAATTCCTCTGAAGGATTTTTTCAAAAATCCTGAAAAAACTAGTTATAAGATATCTCCTGACGGAAGCTTTTATTCTTTCATGGCTCCTTACAAAAACAGAATGAATATATTCATTCAAAAAATTGGTGATTCTTCTTCCACTCAATTAACTTTTGAAGAAGCCAGAGATATTGCAGGATATTTTTGGCCCAATAATGAACAAATTGTCTTTTTAAAGGATGAAGCAGGAGATGAAAATTTTCATTTATTTGGTGTAAATATTGATGGCTCTAATCTTATTGGTTTTACAGATTTTGACGGAGTAAGAGCTCAAATTATTGACGATCTTCCAGACCAAAAAGATTTTGTAGTAATTGGGCTTAATAAGCGAAATAAACAAGTTTTCGACCCATACAGATTAAACCTTAAAACAGGTAAAATATCTATGCTGGCAGAGAATCCAGGAAATATTCAAGGATGGATGTTTGACCATGACGGAAAACTAAGAATAGCTACTGCAATTGTGGATGGTGTGAATCAAAGCATTCTTTATAGAGAAACCGAAGAAGATGAATTCAAAACAATTATTACTACAAATTTTAAGGAAGGTTTTAATCCTCAGTTTTTTACATTTGACAACAAAAATATCATTGGCTCTTCAAATTTAGGAAGAGATAAATATGCAATTGTTGAATTTAATCCCATTACTGCTAAAGAAGTAAAAGTACTTTATTCTAATGATGATTATGACGTTAATGGAGCGGGATATTCAAGAAAAAGAAAGGTAATTACTGCTGCTTACTTTGAAAGTTGGAAAAGTGAAAGATATTATTTTGATTCTACTTCGAAAGCAACATTTGAAAAAATTCAAAAGCAGCTTCCGAAATATGAAATAGGAATTACAGGTGTTAATAAGGAAGAAAATATCCTTATTTTAAGAACCTATAGTGATAAATCTTTAGGAGCAT
>PAST01000039.1 GCA_002713405.1 Crocinitomicaceae bacterium
TTCTAGAAAGCATACATCTTACTTTTTCTCCGCCAGAAAGAATATTGGCTGTTTTAAAAGTCTCTTCCCCAGTAAAAAGCATTTTGCCTAAAAAACCTCTGATATAAACTTCATCTTTATTGATAGAAAACTGTCTTAACCAATCAATTAAAGATATTTGTTCTTTAAAGAACTCATCATTCTCATTGGGAAGATATCCAGTGGTAATAGTTTGACCAAATTTAAAATCTCCGCTATCTGGCTCATCAAGTCCGTTTAAAATATTATAAAATGCTGTGGTTGCTAAATCGTTTTTACTAATTAGAGCTATTTTATCTCTTTTATTAATATTTAAATTAAGCTCTTTAAAAAGAACCTCTCCATCTAAAGATTTACTCAAATTATTAACATGAAGAATCTGATCTCCTGCTTCTCTCTCAGAAGAAAGAATGATAGCTGGATATTTTCTACTTGAGGGCTCTATATCGTCTAGATTAATTTTTTGTAATAATTTTTTTCTACTTGTAGCTTGTTTAGATTTTGAAGCATTTGCACTAAAACGATTAACAAAGTCTTGCAACTCTTTCTTTTTTTCTTCAGATTTTTTATTAGCATTGTTTCTTTGACGCAAAGCCAACTGGCTACTTTCATACCAAAACGTATAATTTCCAGTATACATCTTTAACTTTTTAAAATCTATATCTACAATATGGGTACAAACAGTATCTAAAAAATGTCTATCGTGAGAAACTACAATGACTGTGTTTTTGAAATTGAGTAAGAAGTCTTCCAACCAAGTAACAGTTTGAATATCCAAATCATTGGTAGGTTCATCCAAAATTAAAAAGTCTGGGTTTCCAAAAATAGCTTGTGCCAAAAGTATTCTTACTTTTTGATTGCCATTCATGTCTTTCATTTGTTTTTCATGGTCTTGAACCATTATTCCCAAACCAGATAATAAAGCTGCTGCATCGGATTCGGCATTCCAACCATCCATTTCTGCAAATACTTCTTCTAATTCTGCAGCTTTAATTCCATCTTGCTCTGANAAATCAGCCTTAGCATATATAGCATCTTTTTCCTTCATTAAATTCCAAAGGCTTTTATGGCCTACTATAACTGCATCTATTACNCTAAAATCATCGTATTCAGAATGATTTTGAGTTAAAACTGCCATTCTCTTTCCAGNTTCAACACTTATATTTCCTTTGTTTGGATCCATTTCTCCAGAAAGAATCTTTAAAAAAGTAGATTTACCAGCTCCGTTGGCACCAATAACACCATAACAATTATCTCCATTAAATTTAATATTGACTTCGTCAAAAAGTACTCTTTTCCCGTACTGTAAAGTGATATTGTTGGCTGAAAGCATAAATGTATTTTAGGCGGCAAATATATAAGAATCTGCAATAATCATAATTAAAATTTTAATGATAAATAAACTGTAATAAGATTTAAATAAAAAATCTACTTAACTATTAATTTCAATGGGTTTATTGTAGGATGATTGTCTAAAANAACCCAATAAATACCTCTTGAAATAGAATTACTATTTATTGTAAAGTAATTATCAGAAAGGTTATCTAATTTATAAACTATTTTACCTTGAATATCTCTTATTGTGACATTATAAANGCCTTTAAAATTTANAATTTGTATTTCTGTTTCAGCAACAAATGGATTTGGATAGGCAATGATTTCAGAAAGATTATTTTCACTTTCAATAATNGAAGTTGAAAAATCTTCATTAATGTAAAAACTAATACTTACGCTATCTCCAAAATCACCTTGTCCCTCAAATAGAGTATTTCCATTTAAATCATTCAATAACCAACTACCATCGATTCCTCCCCACTGAGAAGCTCCTAGTCCATCGCCAAAATTATCGTACAGATTGAAAGTATAACAATCTTGTTCAGTCAATGAAAGGGTTCTGTTAATTATTTGATTTGATTGAAGGCCAGATCCATTTATATCACAGTTATAAGGTCCTTCCTGATGAACAATTATCCCATCAGAATTGATAATATTCCAATGTGTTTCTAAACAGTAATCATCTAAAACTAATTCAAAGTCTATTGGACTAGCATTATTATCAATATTTATATAGAAATTCAATACCTCTACACTATCACAACCATTAATTGTTTGGAATATCTTGGTGAAAATTCCAGATGAATTATATGTATTTCCATACCAAACAAAAGAATCACATGCAGAAGCAAAAATAGTGTCTTGGTAAATAGGAAATAAATTTAGAACAAGTGAAACAACACTATCGCATCCATTGGATGTTTGAAAAGTATCAATATACACACCGCTTGAAGTGTATCTAATACCATTCCAATCATAGTATTCGCAAATATTAATTGAATCGTTNACAAAAACANTTTCGTNAACTGATAAATCTAAAAATAATATACTATCACAACCTCCNATTGTTTGAAGGGTATCTATATATNGACCTGAACTATCTAGATAGAGACCATTCCACANAAAAGACCCNCATGATATAATAGAATCTGAAAATANTTGATTATTAAAAATATTTAGATTTAGACTAATAATGCTATCACAACCAAATACAGATTGTAAAGTGTCNGNATACACNCCACTTATNTTGTAGTTAACNCCGTTCCAATTATAATTTGAACAGGNATTAACATATTCATCTGTTTGAAGGCTNCCATTTAATGTTAGATTCAAGTAAATAATACTATCACAGCCATTATTAGAAACAAGAGTATCAGAAAATAAACCTGTCTGATTATATTGATTTCCTTGCCAAAGAAATTCATAACATTCTGAAATATTTAAAGTATCCCCTTGAAAACTATTAATAATAGTTAAGTAAAGTGTAACTACACTATCACATCCTTGACTAGAAGTCAAAGTGTTGGTATAAACACCAGAAAGATTGTAAGTATTGCCATTCCATAGATAATCTTGACACCTAGTTACTGAATCGTTGGTAAAAGTTGAGCTTCCTAAAGTTAAATCTAATAGGATTATGCTATCACAACCTAAAACGGATTGTAAGGTATCTTGATAAATTCCTGATTGGGTATAAATTTCACCTCTCCAAGAATAAAAATCACATGAGTTAACAGTAAGAGTATCTACTGTAGCGTCTTTAATTATTAAAGAAAGTGTTACTAGACTATCACAACCATTTATGGTCTGTAAAGTATCAAAATAAAAACCACTATTATTATACAAGTTTCCATTCCATAAATAATGGTTACAAGAGGTTGCAGTATTTAAAGAATTAGCATTATAGTTTAAAGTTAGGTCTAATGTGACTGTACTATCACAACCATAAAGAGTTTGTAAAGTATCAAAATATAGCCCAGATGAAGTATATGTATTACCATTCAAAATATATTCATCACATGCTACAATATTTAAGTATGAATTCGAAGTATAGTCTACCACCAAATTTAATTTCTCAACACAACCTCCATTAGAGTTAAAGTAGGTTCCACTAGTGCTAAGTATATTACCATTCCATATATAAGTATCACAAACTGTATCATTTACAATACTATCACAACCTTGGGAATTGGTTAAGTTAGGCATAGATGTATTGGAGTAAACTGCATTAGATGACCTTAATTGACTTTGAGAAATATGCTGAGCTATTTTTTGCTCTTCATCAATTTCTTTTCTTAAATAATTAGAATCTTGTAAAANTATATTCCTTAAATGTTCGAATTCACAAGCTTGAATTGATGAATCAACATCATAACTTTTTTTTTGTATAGNTTGTCCAAAAAAAGAACCAAATGATAAATAAATTAAAATCAATAATGAATAATTTCTAATCATAGGAATAAAAAAATATTGTTAAATATTAAAAATATAATGATTAATAACAAATTGATATTTATAAAAACTGAAACTTAATGACAAAATCAATATTTTAAATGATGAAAGCTTATTGTTATTTATTAAAAACTTCCGATTGAGAGCATTAATAGTGTACACGCATTTATCACTTCAATGCCTTTTTCATGAGCTAATATGTGTAATTCCTCGTTTTCTGCACCAGGGTTAAAAATAATTCTTTTTGGATTTAAATTTATAATATCCTTATAATACTGTTTTTGATTTTTTGAACTTAGATAAAGGGTTAAAGTATCTATTTCCTCAACAGGAAATTTGATTGAAATTTCAATTCCCATAACTTTCCCAGGTCTATTACCAAAAGCAAAAATTTTATGATTCTTTTCATTGAGTTTTAAAATAGCTTTATTGGAATATCTTAATGGATTTTCACTAGCTCCTACAACCAATACTTTTTTACTCATAACAGAATAAATTTATACATTTATAATTAAAATTTTCCATTTTGAAAATTCATTGTTTATTCCTCGCATTGTTTTTATTTTTATTCAATTACTCATCTTGTCAATTAATTGGTGAAGATTGTTCCAATCCTATAGTTGTAAATTCTCTACCTTTTATAGCAAGCGGCAACACCAACAATGCAAATGACGATTATTTTACTTCTTGTCCAGATTATGGAAATCAAGGAGGAGCTAATGACATTGTCTACCAATTTACCAATGGAGTCAATGATATTTATGTAGACATTAGTCTTTGTCAAGACATAACAGATTATGATTGCCAATTATATGTATTTGAAAACAATTGCACCAATTCTCCAGTAGGATGCCAAGAAGACGGTTGTCAATCTCCAAACTATTCTGCACCTTATAATTCTAGAATAACTGCCCAATTTTTAAATGCTAATACTACCTATTTTATAGTAGTTGATGGCTACAGTGTAAGTTCAAATGGAAACTATCAGCTTAATATAAACGAATCCATCGGTCTAAACCCACCAGACTCTACCAATATTCCACTAATTATTATAAATACTAACAACCAAATAATTGTGGATGAACCTAAGATAAATGTCGATTTTAAAATAATAGACAATTACCCAATAGGGCTAAATTATCCAAATGACTCCGGCAATGTATACCAAGGTATTGCTGGAATTGAAATAAGAGGGTCCTACTCTGCTACTCTGCCACAAAAACCTTTTGGGATAGAGACAAGAGATATTCAAGGAAATAACAACAATGTCACTTTATTTGGAATGCCAAAAGAAAATGATTGGATACTAATAGCAAATTACAACGACAAAACTTTTCTACGAAACGTATTGGCATTTGATTTATTCGAAAAAATGGGTCATTATGCACCAAGAACAAAGCTTTGCGAAGTAGTAATAAATAATATTTATAATGGTATTTATGTCTTTACAGAAAAAATTAAAAGAGACAACGGAAGAGTAGATATATCTAAAATTGATTTAGATGATAACTATGGAGACAGTTTAACAGGCGGTTATATTTTTCGAGTTGATTATTGGAACAGTAATAATAGCTGGTTATCAAATTATAACAATCCAAACTTTCCAAATGATGAAGTTAGATATGTTTATAATTATCCAGACTACGATGAGATTTCTTTACAGCAGAAAAACTATATACAAACATTAGTAGGTGATTTTGAGGATGCTCTATGGGGTTCCGATTTTGATGATCCAGTATTTGGATATAGACCTTTTATAAACACTAGATCATTTATAGACTACTTTATTGTAAACGAATTTGCTAGAAATATAGATGGCTTTAAAAAAAGCAGGAATTTCCACAAGGATAAATCTAGTAAGGATTCTCTAATTTATGCTGGTCCAGTTTGGGACTTTGATTGGGCGTACAAAGACCATAGTTCGTCCATGTTAAATGGTGCTGGCTGGAGACATGATTATTCTGGACCAACAGATGTTAAACCCCCTGGATGGTATATAAAACTAATTCAAGATAATACGTTTGCTAATGAACTATCTTGTAGGTATTATAATCTTAGAAACACTATTTTAGATACATCTAACCTATTTCATTTCATTGATTCTTTAGAAAATATTTTAAACGAAGCACAAGAAAGACATTTCACGAGATGGCCCATTTTAGGAACTAATGTAGGTACTCCAGAAATTGGTATCCAGCCAACTACCTACTCTGGGGAGATTGTAAAGTTTAAAAACTGGATTAGCGAAAGATTGATTTGGTTAGATAATAATATGCCAGGGAACTGTCCAAACGTTGGTACCAACGAATTAAAAAAAACCTATGTGTCTACATACCCTAATCCATCTCAAGAAACTTTGAATATTTATAGTGAATCTGAAATTACAGAAATTATTATTTACGACAATATTGGAAGAGAAATTAAAAACTTGAACAATTTAAAAAGCAATAATATTTCTTTAAATGTAAAAAATCTAAAAGGCTTCTTTACAATAAAAATTATTCTGAGCAATAGTCAAAGAATTAAAAAAAATATAATTAGCTATTAATATTGTAACTTTATAATTATGGAAGAATCATTAAAATTATATACAGAAATCGAAAGAGTAGGATTTGGAAAAAGATTGGGCTCCTCAGTTTTAGATTTTATAATTAGTTTATTGCCTGGAATAATTCTAGGAATTTATGCAGGTGCAGCTATAGCAGCATTTTTACTAGATTTTTTTTATGACGAAGCCCAACTTAAAACCTTTCAAGCTGGATTTTCTGGGGATATTGCAACTACTATTATTGGGTTTGTTGCTTCTTTAGCAGGAATAGTCTTTACTTCATTATTCTTTTATATTTTAGAAGGATTTACTGGACAAACTCCAGGAAAAATGATTCTTGGAATTACTGTAGCAAATATGAATGGAGAAAAAGCATCAATAGACAAACTTCTGTTAAGAGCACTTATTAAAATCACAGGATCTTTTGTTGGAATTATAGGATTTATTATTTTCGTAGGCTGCTTTCTAGTATTGGGAGAAAAAAAACAAGCTCTACACGATATTATTTGTAAAACTGCTATTTTTAACAAATCTGATATAGGGTAATTTAAAATCTTAAATATTGTAAAATATAGTTATATGTATTTTTTTTTTAATTTAGTCAAAAACTAAAATGCTCAAAAACACATACTTATTATTATTTTTATTAGTTTCAACTAGTCTAAAATCTCAAACATTATACACTCCTAATATACCCAATTCTGGTGTTACTTATGCTGTTTCAGTTAAATCAGACACTACCAGCTTTTCTCAACAGGGGCCGTGGGATTTCTCAAGTACTACAACAACATCTAATGAAAATATTCAAATTTTGCCAATATCTTTATCTTCAATTGGAAGTAATTACCCAAATGCTAGCCACGTAAAATACGAGGATGGAGATCAATTTTTTATTGGTTTTGATTCTGTCTCTTATACTTTTCATGGTGAAGTTACAGTTCTTACCTCTTCTTATTCATCACCACTAATTATACATCCATATCCTTTTTCTCANGGAGACTTTCACACTGACTATCANGTAAATGTTCCATTTACAGTTCCAGGTGGACCTCCTTTTTTAGAAAGAAATGACCAGGTTGTTTCTAGAGCATTAGAAACTGGTGAAGTTACCATGCCTGATGGAACAGTTCACAGTGATGCTTTACTTGTTCGTTCAACGAGAACTTTTACTGATGGACAAATAGGTTCAGCTCCATGTATTACAACATTAGATCAATACCACTGGTGGGTTATGGGTTATGCAATTCCAGTAGTACAAATTTCTACTTTGTCACAAACAGGAGCGTGCCCACCAAGTAGTCCAGTTAAAAAATCTAAATTTTTAATTGGTAACCCATTTGCAGATATTAAAAATTCAGATAATATAAATATTANAATCTTTCCCAACCCTGCTAATTNTAATATTTATATTAATTCTTCAGTTGACTTGACTAATAATACTTTTAATATCTATGATAATTTAGGTCGTAAAACTTCCATTGAATCAATAAAAATAAAAAATAATTTAATTGATATTAGTTCTTTAAATAAAGGTATTTACATTTTAAATATTACTGGAGAAATAAATAAATCATTAACGTTCATTAAAAATTAATAAATTTCACTTGATAATAATAGAGTTAAGATTTTTTTGTGTCTATTCATAGAACACCTACAATATTTATATTTATTGAATTAATTTAACGTCTAAGTAAAAGAATGTACTAATTCACAGTGATTTTGGCTGCTAGTTCTTTAGCTCTTTCTACTAAACTATCTACATCTTCTTTTCCGTAAGTTAATGTAACAGCCATTCTTCTAAATGGTCTAGTTGTGGGTTTTCCAAATATCCTTAGATCAGAATCAGTTACATTCATTGCTTCCTCCAAACCTGAAAATTTAGGTTGTTCCACAGAAATATTATTTGCCAAAACAACAGCAGACGCTCCATTTTTCATTAATTTAATTTCCGGGATAGGCAATCCCAATACAGCTCTTGCATGTAATTCAAATTCACTAAAATTTTGTGTTCCAGCTAGTGTTACCATTCCAGTATCATGTGGTCGTGGAGATAATTCAGAAAAATATGTTGAGTCTTTTGTAATAAAAAACTCCACTCCCCAAATACCTGCACCACCAAGAGCATCTGTTACTTTTTTAGCCATTTCTTTTGCTTCTTCTAAACGCTCTTTGTGCATAGGCATTGGTTGCCAACTTTCTTGATAATCTCCTCTTTCTTGTCTATGTCCAATTGGTGGACAAAAAAGAGTTGGAGCATTTTTTTGAGTAACAGTTAAAAGAGTAATCTCATATTCAAAATCAATAAAACCTTCAACAATTACTTCTAATAAATCTCCTCTTGAACCTTCTAAAGCGTAATCCCAAGCTCTTTGAATATCAAATGGTGTTTTAATTATAGATTGTCCTTTTCCCGAGCTAGACATAAGGGGCTTTACAACGCATGGATATCCACAATATTCAACTCCATTTTTTAATTCACTAAAAGAAGTAGCATAACGATATGGAGCTGTTCTAACATTTAAATCTTTAGAAGCCAAATCACGAATAGATTTTCTATTCATGGTATAGTTTGCTGCTTTTGCACTAGGAACCACATTAAACCCTTGTTTTTCATAATCATAAAACCTTTCAGTTCTTATGGCTTCAATCTCTGGAATTATCAAATCTGGCTGATGTTTTTCTACCAAACTATCTAGTGAATCACCATCAAGCATATTGATAATCTCTTTTTCATGTGCAACTTGCATTGCAGGTGCATTATCATAGCTATCTACAGCAATTACATACTGACCTAATCTTTGGCAAGCAATTACAAATTCTTTTCCTAATTCTCCTGATCCAAGTAGTAATATTTTCTTCATAATGATAATTAACTGAGTTTGTATTTATTTTCAAATAAAGGTTTTAAAAAACTAGGCTTAACTTTTGAAATTTGAAAATAAGGATGCTGAGTAGCTCCAAATCCCCTAATAAATCTTTCTATGGATTCTACCATAGTACCTTCAAAATCAAATTCCTGAGCAAAAGAGGAGGCAAATTTAACAGATTCCCATATAATTAACGTCATAGCTTCACTTTTCCTGTAACTAGGGTCACTTCCTCCTACTAAATAGTAAACAGTTTTTTCATTCCAAATTAGTAAAATTCCAGAGTGAATATTTCCAGTAGAATCTTTAGCCATTAAAATTTTACTAAGCCCTTTTGACTGACAAGTTTTAAATAAGTTATGTAGAATTTCTTTTGAATATGGTACTTTTAAATTCTGCCTTTGAAAAGTCATATTTATTAATTCATATAATTTGGTAACATCTTCAGATTCAAACACCTCCAAAGTTTTGTCAGCTTTCTTAATATTTTTTCTTGTGTTAGAGCTTAAATTCTCCAATAAATTGGTTTCTTTTTTATGGATGTCCTTTAGGAGATAAGTGTATTTAACAGAGCTTCTAAATCCATTCCATACAAATGGTAAAATATTTTGCATGCTATGGTGCAACTTAATTACTGAAATATTTGCTTTAGGTAATTGGTTAATCAAAAAACTTAAAGCCTCTTTTTCAAAGGAAAGCTTGGTGTTATTTTTTTGACCAACTGGATAAATAAGCCATGGACCTAAATGTTGGGATAAAATTGGTAATCCTAAAAACTTAAAACCAATTTTATTTTTTTGATAATATGGAAGAACTCCAAATATTTCGTTAGATTTTTTATAAATAGCTACATCCCAATTATTTTCTCCTGCTAAACAGTCTAACCACCATGGTTGATAAAATATAGGCAGCTGGTGATTTTTACAAAAAACCTCGTAATATTGTTTATCGTTATTCAAATAGTTTTATTAGATATAATTTAGGACCAGTATAATTTCTTTAATTCTATAATGATAATGGAAATCAATTGTTTGTCAAACTGAAAATCAAAGTCATTCGCAATTAGCTTTCGAACATTGTAAGAACCAAGAGCCAATCTTATAAAAGATTTATTATCGTACTTAACTGGCTGTCCAATTATTATTTTTTTAAAATCAAAAAAGTCATTTCTTTCTTTTGCACAAATTTCTAAATACAAGACTCTTAACTCTTCATCACTTAATAAACTACCATCAGGATGTTTCACATTAAAAGAAACAATAGATCTATTGGTAAATTGCTGGTCTGGCATTAATTCAAAATAGTTGCTTTTAATTTGAAGTTGGCTAATAATAAAAGCATTCCACCTATCCACAGCCATGGTAACCATATCTTCTCCAAAAAAAGACAATAATTTCATTTCACTAATAGCTGCTTCCCATCTAAGTAATGTTCCATAATTTTCATTATGTCTAAACTTACTTCTAAGCTTAGGATGATTTAAAGGAATATCAGATGTGCTAAATATTTTCAAGAAAGGTTCAATAGCAGAATCCTGAATATTAACCAATTTAGAACTTATACTTTTTGGAACTAGTAAAGCACCACAAAAAGGTGGAGATTGGTAAAATTTTGATCCAGTAAGCATCACCATGCAATTTAATCTAAGAAGATTATTTATTAGTTTTTGAGTAGTTCTCATTTGACAAACGTCGATTACCCAAAAACAATTCTCATTTGCTCTAGGAATCATAGAAATATTATCTACTATTCCAGATTTACTTCCAATAACTAAATTTGCAATTACCTGGTTAGTAGCACTTTTTTCATCAATTATTTCAAGAATATCAGATTTATGGTTCAAAATATTTCCTTGGTCATCTCTTGCAGAAAATGCCTGTTGGTCAATAATAATATCCTGGTGAATAATCTCATTTTTAGAAACATTTTCTTCAAATTGATTAGTCCCAAAAAAATACTCCCCCTTAATAGCTGTATTAGACCCAGTACCAAGTTCCTCAGGACAGGTTACAACACTAAAAATCTTCTTATCTGGATTAATTATTCTAGAAAACATGATTGGAAAATAGCACAAGTCGCTCCCTGATGGAGCGTAAAAAATATCAAAATCGTTTAAAGAATTAACATCTATTAATTTTTTGAGTTGGTTTTGTTGTTGATTTAATAGCTTGTCATAATCTTCTTTTTTTAGTTTTTTAAGCATGTTGTCTACTGCTTTTTTACTATCTACATTAAGATTAGACATTGTGCAAGATCCCCTGTTAAAAACAGACTCATAAATGAGCGGATTCCCGTGGTATTTATTTAAGCCATTTTCTGTGAGAGTTATTCTCTCGTCACCACCTTTAACTATATCGTTAATATCCATAAATTAAATAATTAAACAAATTACTGTATTTTAAACTAGAATAAATATTATTTTTAATACAATTTCTTAACCAATTTCAACATGTTTTGTTTTTTAAAATTTTGAGACAAAAAATTAAATTGATTTAAATACAAATATAAAAGATGAAAAAACTAATAAATTGGGACGACTTTGAGAAAATAGATATGAGAGTTGGTACAATTATTAAAGCTGTAGAATTCAAAAAAGCAATAAACCCTTCATATTTAATTCATGTTGATTTTGGAGAAATTGGGATAAAAAAAACTTCTGCTAAAATCACTAAAAATTACAAATTAAAAGACCTTATTGGAAAACAAATTGTGGGATTAGTTAATCTACCTAAAAAACAAATTGCAAATATTCAAAGTGAGTTTCTTATTCTTGGAGCAATTAATGGAAATTTAGAAAATGTAGTTATTATCCAGCCTCAATCAATTACTAAAAATGGATCTTTAATATGTTAATATTTTTAATAAATAAATTTAATAATTTTGATTTAATTGACCCTTATTGTTAATTTTACAATATGAAAAGAATTGGTATACTAACAAGTGGAGGAGATTGTGCAGGATTAAATGCTGCTGTGAGGTCTATCTTTTACAGAGCTAATGACAAATACAATTTAGAAGTTTTTGGAATTTTAGAAGGTACAGTAGGTTTAATGAATAGACCTCTATCTTATATTAAACTTGATTATAATACTTTTTCTGGTAGCTTATTAAGACAAGGTGGAACATTCTTAGGAACTACCAATAAAGGAAACCCATTCAAATTTCCTATGCCTGATGGCTCCTTTGAAGATAGAACGGATGAAATTATAGCTGGTTACAACGAACTTGAACTCGATGGACTTATTGTAATTGGTGGAGATGGAAGTATGAAAATACTAAAAGATATAGCAGATAAAGGAAATATGAATATTGTAGCAATTCCTAAAACCATAGACAACGATGTAGGTGCTACAGAAAATTCAATTGGTTTTCATACTGCTGTAAACGAAGCTGCTAATGCATTAGATAATTTACAGTTTACTGCTGCAAGTCATAAAAGAACTATGATTTTAGAAGTTATGGGAAGAGATGCAGGTCATATTGCGTTAAATGCAGGTATTGCTGGTGGTGCTGACGTTATTTTAATTCCTGAAATTAATTATTCTATTGATGGTATTATTAATAAGCTTAAAAAGATGAATAATTACGGGATAAATCACTCTCTAATTATAGTAGCTGAAGCTGTAAAACAAGAAGACGGAAATAGTAGTATGGTTAAATTTGCTGATGGTGAAGTTAGATTGGGTGGAATAGGAACATATATTGCTCATAAAATAATGGAGAAATCTTCCGCTGAATGTAGAGTAACCACTCTTGGGCATGTACAGAGAGGAGCTCCTCCTACTACTCAAGATAGAATATTGGCGAGTGCATTTGGAGTTCATGCTGTAGATTTAATTGCTCAAAAGAAATTTGACAGAATGGTTGCTTGGAGCGATCGAAAGGTGGTAGATTTTCCAATTGTTAAAGGAATTGAAACTTATAAAAAAGTTGAATTAGGAGATTCTTTAGTCAAAACAGCATTAGCATTAGGCATATACCTAGGTGACATGAACTGATTTAATTTATTGACAAATAATATATTGACATTTATAAATAATTAAATAAAAGTAACAATAATTGGTGGTGGANCAGTTAGATTTTACTAAGCAATTCATTTTAAAGAAAAGTTCTCTNATGTTCAGTTACGCTTTTAAAAAAAATTATCCAAATCAAAGAAATCAAAAACCTTTATTTTGNAGGNAGATAATTGATATTGATGCTAATACTGNTNGGTATAATTTAATTTCCAATCGGCTTGGTCTACTGGAAATATTGCGGGTAAACTAAAAAATTAATACTTTTAATTAATGATTCTTAAAATAAGTAATCTATGTAAACCCACGCTTCTTCTACTATCCATAATTCTTAAATTTGGAGTAACAGCACAGACTATAGAAATAATCTCTTTTGTAAATAATCCTGTTGAAATAAATCCATTTATTGGAGGAAATGTAGTTGTAAACTTCAAATATACTAGTGAAGCTGGCTCAAATGGCAACAATATTTTTATAGGTTTAGAGGTTTTAGATTCTAACAATAATTACAAGAGTTCTATCTCAGGAAAAACCCTTGTAAATCAACTAGCAGGAAATAACATTCAAAGTTCTGTTGAGTTATTTATTAGCAGTTACAATACACTATCTGAAAATTTAAGTCATGGAGACTACTACCAAGTGAAAGCAATTTTATATGAAAGTGGAACCTGGGTAGAAAATGCATGGTCAGGGCATTGGAATACAAATCCATTAATTATTCAAGATACTAGTGGAATTAGTTACAGTACAAATACCATTTCAAAAGGTGCAGACGTAAGCTGGATGACAGAAATGGAATCCAACGGATATTCTTGGAAAGACAATAATGGGAATAATAAAGATCTAATGCCTCTTTTAGCAGACTATGAATTAAATGCAATAAGATTACGTGTATGGGTTAATCCAAATAATTCAGGGGCAAATGGTTGGTGTGATATAGACGATTTGGTAAATAAATCAAAATTAGCAGATGCAGAAAATTTAGATATTATGATTTGTATTCATTTTAGCGACTGGTGGGCAGACCCCTCTAATCAAACCAAACCAGCAGCATGGGTTGGTCTTTCAGTTTCTCAACTTGAAACAGCAGTTTATAACCATACATTAGATATTCTTAATGCCCTTGGAAATGAAAATATTATTCCTAAATGGGTTCAAATTGGAAACGAAACAAATGACGGAATGCTTTGGCCAACGGGGAAAGCCTCAACTGGTGGGTTTAATAATTATGCAAAATTCATAAATGCAGGTACTAGTGCAGTAAAAAACTATGATAGCAACATACAAACTATTATACATCTATCAAATGGATATGATAATGGTTTATTTTTATGGAACATAGAAGGTCTTTTAAACAATGGGGTGATATCCAATAGAATTGATGTTATTGGTATGTCATTATATCCAGATGAATCCAATTGGATTTCTTTGGTAGATGATACTTATTACAATATGATTGATTTACATTCTAGGTACAATAAAAATATAATGGTGGTTGAAGTTGGTTTTTCAAATCATAGACCAGATATTTCTTACCAGTTTTTAACTTATATTATTGAAAAAACAAGACAAGCAAATGGAACAGGTGTATTTTATTGGGAGCCCATTGCCCATGGCAACTTCACCACCTACACCAAAGGAGCATGGGATATAGATGGAAGTCCATCTATAGCAATGGACGCATTTATAGACTTAGGAATTCAAAATTTTGAGGATAATAACTTCCCTATAAATGAGAATTTTAAAATAATACCAAACCCAACTAATAACTTTTTAAAAATCGAATTAAATAGTGAAGACAATTACTCGCTGTTAATCTTTAATATATTAGGTGAAAAATTAATAGAAATATCAAATTATAAAGACATGCAAAAAATTGATATTTCAAACTTCAAAAAAGGAGTATACTTATTAAAATTAAATAATTCAGAGTATAAGTTTATTAAACTTTAATAATTCATAAATTTCTAGATAGTTAGTATAGAATTATATAAATAACGATTCTTTTAAACATGGAACATCACTAAGTTACAAATGGTTAGATTTATATAATGCAAATTGGAATAGATAGCTTTGCTGCAAGTGAAACAATAGAAAATTTGAATGGAAAGCAAAATGCAATCTCAATTCAAAAACTATTGGAAAGAATAAAAAGATCAGATAAGGTTGGTCTTGATGTTTTTGGAGTTGGTGAGCACCATAGAAAAGAATTTCTAGATAGTGCACCACATGTAATTTTATCTGCAGCAGCTGCTCAAACCCAAAATATTATTTTAACAAGTGCAGTTACTGTTCTAAGTGCTGCAGATCCAGTGCGAGTTTTTCAAAACTATGCAACATTAGATTTAATTTCTAATGGAAGAGCAGAGATAATTGCAGGAAGAGGTTCATTTACGGAAGCATTTGATTTATTTGGATATAAAATGGAGCAATACGATAAGCTTTTTGAAGAAAAGCTAGATCTATTAATCGAAATACAAAAAAAAGAAAAAGTAACATGGAGAGGAGATTTTAGACCACCTTTAATTAACCAATATGTTTATCCTAGACCTTTTCAAACACCATTACCTATTTGGATTGGTGTTGGGGGAACTCCACAATCTTTTTTAAGAGCAGGCACTTTAGGAATGCCATTAATGATAGCCGTTATTGGAGGTGAAACCCGTAGATTCAAACCACTTGTAGATATGTATAGAGAAGCAGGAAGAAGGGCTGGACATTCACCAGAAAATTTAAAAGTTGGATTGCATTCTCTAGGTTATGTAGCAAAAAACTCTAAGCAAGCAGTTGAAGATTATTTTCCTGGTTATGCAAAAACTTTTACTCGAATTGGAAAAGAAAGAGGTTGGCCACCAGTTACTTTAGAAAGATTTAAAGCTCAAAATGGTCCATCTGGGGCATTAATGATCGGAAATCCTGAAGAAATAGCAGAAAAAATATTAAGACACAGCGAAGCTTTAGGAGGTATATCCAGGTTTACATTTCAAATGGATAATGCAGAATTATCCCACAAACAACTTTTAAAATCAATAGAACTAATTGGAGAAAAAATAAAGCCAATTATTGGTTAAATAAGGTCATAAATTAATCAACAATAATTGAATTCGTATAATTACATTTCATTTTCGGATTTTGAAAAGAAAAGATTTTATAAAAAATCAGCAGTATTAAGTGTAATTGGCCTTTCATATGCTTTAATATTGAAAGGAAGTACACAAAAAAAAATTCAACTTACGACAGGATAAAAAATCAAATTAATTTTGAAGCAAAAGTCAATTCTAAAATGTTACTTATGGAAGTTCCACTTGAAATTAATTAGGAAATCACTAAATTTATAAAATGTCTGACTATACTATTGCCGTTAAATATGCTATGATTTTTTTCATGGTAACTATGCTAATAGAATGGGTTGCTTCAAAAATATTAAAACAAAAAGTCTATAATACACCTGATACAATTTCAAGTATTAGCTCTGGAATGACCAATAATATTAAAAGCATTTTAAATCTGTCAGTAGTTATAATTAGCTATCAATGGATGTTTGAACATTTTGCAATATTCCAAATTAGTTCTTCATGGTGGGTATATATTTTAGCATTTTTAGGAATAGATTTTGCCAATTATTGGACACACAGATGGAACCATGAATATAATATACTTTGGAACAGGCATATTATTCATCATAGTAGTGAAGAATATAATTTAGCATGTGCACTAAGACAAACAATTTCATCTGTATTTCAGATTTATTTCTTTTTATATATCCCTTTGGCCTTAATTGGAATACCGCCAAAAGTAATAACCATACTCCTTCCCTTACATTTATTTGCACAGTTTTGGTACCATACAAAACTTATAAAAAATATGGGGTTTTTGGAAAAAATAATTGTTACCCCTTCACATCATAGAGTTCACCACGCAATAAATGCTATTTACATNGATAAAAATTATTCCAACATATTTATATTCTGGGATTTTCTGTTTGGGACATTTCAAAAAGAGTTAGAAANCGAAACTCCAGTTTATGGTGTACTAAAACCAGCAAGAACTTGGAATCCAATTTACATAAATTTTATGCATCTAATTCAACTTTTTAAAGATGCTATTAGAACTAGAAACTGGAAGGATAAGTTTAAGATTTGGTTTATGCCTACTGGATGGAGACCTAAAGATTTGGAAAAGCTTTATCCGTTAGATATTATTTCAAATCCTCATGAATATAAAAAATACCAAACTAAAAAAGATAGTTTTTTAAATATATGGAGCTGTTTCCAGTTAATAATTCATCTTGCAATGCAGTTTCATATAATNTATCTCATAAACTTTATTGAAAGTGACGATTTTAATATTGCTGTGTTATTAAGTGGGTACCAAATGCTAGTTCTTTATGGANTATTTTTTATGTTTTCTATTGGCTCTTTTACCTCCTTAATGGATCAATCACAATTTTCTTTAATCGTAGAAATTATAAAAAACTTGATTGGATTTGTTATANTATTATATTTTCAAGAAATTCTAAATATATTTCAAGGTGTTTATTTACCTAAAAGTGCTGTAATTTTATATCTAATGATTTCTCAAACTATTACTATATATTTCTTCTTCAAATTCNAAAAAAGAAAAATAATTCCANTAANNTTATAATCCTCTNGTAGTATTNAACTTACTGTAACAAGGTATNGAACGNTACTTGTTTCTTGAATGCCTTCTNGATTTCATCAANCCTTGAAAAANACCNCCNTCAATNCTTTNCAAAATTATAGAAATCTCATTAGTTCCACCAGAATAAGANCCAAGTTCNGAAACTGTAAANTCTCTACTGTAAGACATTGTTAAAGATAAATTTGATTNNTCAATAACTTTTTGATATCCAAAAATAAAATATAATGCCTCAATTCTATCAAAATCNTTTGGNACTACAGTCATCTGCCTTCTNNANAAAAGNCCTANATGCAACGGATAAANCCANGTTTCAATTATTCCNATTTGTAAAGTAGANAANNNNCCTTGATTAACTAATAATGCNGAATGTTTAACNCCACCACTTANACTNCCTTTACTAAAAGGCCAAAGCATAGAACCATGATATGTATATCTTCTTTTATTTCTATANACACCATCATTTACAAANCTATTTCCTCTTTGNACAAACTCATGAACTGNAAATCCTAATTCAACATCCAAATCTATTGGTAAGTGGAATCTTCTAGTTTTNGTTCCTCTTTTTATATGGTAAGTTAAAACAGTACCCAATGCAAGATTTGAAGAATTAAATGAATTGCTATTAGGNATTATAAATGATGTACTATTTACNTGTCCTAAATAAGGNTCTAGTTCATCACTAAAAACCAATCTTGACCAGTCTAATTTTTTNGTAATATTTTGGTANTGAAATCCAAACTGCCAAGCTANAGGACTTGGAAAAACATCAAAAAGTCTATAAGCTCCTCCAANATGAAATCTATCTGTTTTAAAATAACTCTCNCCTTCTGAACCTGATGAGTAAAGCATNGATAAAGATGAGTTTGAAAAGTTCTGCCAAGAATCAAACGAAATAGATGTTGTATTANACTGACCTGGTATTTTAGACCATTGATTTTTATTATTTAAAAACAACCTNAAATTATTATCCATACCAGACATTGCAGGATTCATATACAATGGATTAAAATAAAACTGACTAAAAACAGGCTCTTGAGCATAGTAGTTTGCTGTTATAAAAATCANAAAAATGATATTTAATAATTTTCTAATCATCTTATTACTGTTAANNTACCTGTTTTTCTAAATATTTCTTCTTCTAAAGGTTCTTGTCCTTCCCAATAACTATCNTCTTTNAATTGAGCTTCTACTTTCCANATATATANATCAGTCTCTACATCTTCGCCATTAAATTTACCATCCCAATATNCAGTAGGTTTACCTTCATCATCAAGTGAAGAACTTTCCCAAATAAGATTTCCAAATAAATCAAAAATTTCAATTTTATACTTTTTCATCCCAGTCCCTTTNGGTATAAAATTAGCAACCTCAAATTTATTTGAAGATGGGTATAGTGCATTGGGTATGAATAAGGTTTTTTTATAGAATATATATAAATCTTTTGTTAAACTATCAACACATCCATTATTATTAAACGCATATAATGTGTAATAATAAGTTCCGTCAAAGTCATAACTGTAATAATATGTTGGATATTCTTCATTTGAAAAGTCAACATTAGCAAAATCCCAAAAATAAGAATCTGCTANTGTTGAATTATTAATAAATTCTAAAGAACCACTTAAAGGTTCATCACTCTGTATCTGATTAAAATTAAAATCAGCAACTGGGGATGGAAAAACATCTAAAGAATTGATNCTTTGTAAAGTATCAGAGCAACCGCTTCCAGTATTAAAAGCATAAAGAGTTACAGTATATTGACCAGAACTGTCATAAACATAAGAGATTGCATTTCCATANGATGTAACTCCGTTACCTAAATCCCAGACTAAGGAATCAGCAAAAAGAGTTGAAGANTTAAAGAAAGTAGTGTCTCTTAAACAAATTGAATCATTAAAATTAAAATTTGCAATTGGAACTTGTTTGTTNACCACATCAAANAAATTATTTANTGTATCATAACAATTATAACTATTTCCCGATATTAGCTGAATATTATAATTACCTACTGAATCAAATATTGCAGATGGATTAGTTANAATAGAAGTTTGACCGTTTCCAAAATCCCACTCGAAATTATTTGATGATAATGAAGTATTAGTAAAATCAACACTAATAGGTAAATAACATGGGTCACTTGCAACATATGTATAGCTAGAANTAGGAGAAGGATATACATTTATAGACTCAAAAATTGAATCTTTACATCCACTTATGTCTTCTATAACTAATTTTATGANGTAATTACCAGCNTTTTGAAACTCATGAAAACCATTAAAAAAAGATGCTGTATTGCCATCTCCAAAATCCCAATTATAAAAACTAGAATTTTGAGAATTATTATTAAAAATTACATTAAATGGCTCACAACCAATTGAAGTATCAATTGAAAAATCAGCATTAGGAATTGGATTTACATTTATAAAACTTATTGAAGAATCTATGCATCCAGAATTATTTATTGACAATAATTTAATTTCAAAAACACCATCACTATTAAAAGTAAAAAACGGATTTGGTTGAATTGAGTTTGCAATAGTGTCAAAGTACCATATGTAAGTATTTGACCCTGAAGAATTATTTATAAAACTATAATTTGAGGGTAAAATACAGGAATCTAATTTATTATAAGTAAAGTCAGAATTTGGAACTGACAATACGTTTACTGTTTTAGTAGCACTATCAAAACAACCAAACTGATTCATAGTTGTTAAAGTGATATCATAAGTTCCAGAATTAAGATAAGCATAATTTAAGTTTAGAGAATTGGAGTTTGATCCATCTCCAAGATCCCATGAATTTATAAATGATCCAGTTGAATTATTAACTATAGAATAACTAGCAGGAATAGTACAAGTATCTAACTGAATTGGATTGAAATCAGCAATGGGAACAGGTTTAACTATAATGCTCTGAGAAGTACTGTCAGTACATCCATATGTATTAGAAATTATTAAATTAATATCGTAGTTCCCTGCAGTAGAATAAGAATAATTTGGAGAGTTAACAGATGATATTGAACCGTCTCCGAAATCCCAATTATTTGAGGAAGCACCAGTGGAATTATTTTGAAAATTATAACTGGCAGGTAAAATACAGGTATCAAGTTGAATAGCGTTAAAACTTATTTGAGGAACTGGATAAGGAATAATATCAAAATCAAATGAATCAACACAGCCTGCTAAATCTTCGAACCTTAAGTTAACGCTATAATATCCATCATTTGTATAAATATGATTTGGATGTGCTAAAGTCGAAGTATTACCATCTCCAAAATCCCATAAATAATATCCCACAGATTTAGAAGTGCTAGAGAAATTAACAGGAAGAGGAATACATCCGTTATTAGTATCAGAAGTTGCAGTAATTTCTGGATAAGGCAATACTAATAAGTCTACAGAATCAGAAGCAGGACAATCATTTGTTAAAGATGTTCCTGTTAAAATTACTCTATAATAACCCGAATCAGTAAAAACATGTGTTGGGTTAGTTAAAAAAGAAGTTGTATTATCTCCAAAATCCCAGATGTTATTTATGCCTAAATCTGAAGAATTATTAAAAAGTAATGTTGATCCTGCACAAATAGTATCGTCCAGCACAGAAAAATCAACATTTGGTGAAGTATTGACTCTAATAGTTTTAAAGGCAGTATCATAGTCACATGCATTACTAACTGCTAAGGAAACTTCAAAAGTTCCAGTATCTAAAAATGTATGTGTTGGTGAGTAAGTATTTGAAAAATTACCATCGTTAAAATCCCAACTATAGGTTGCTGCCCCAACAGAAAACTGTTCAAAATCTAAAGTAAATGGCATACAGCCTACAGTAGTATCCACACTAAAAAATGCCACTAAGCCACTTGGTAAAATAGTTACTGTTTCAAATGTTGTATCTGTACCACATTCATTTGTTACAGCCATAGTGATAGTATAAAAATTCGTTGCTGGCCCAGGAAAATATTGTTTATCAAATATGGTGTCACTATTACTTCCAAAAGAACCATCTCCAAAATCCCAATAATAGGAATCTGGCAAGCCATAACTATTGTTTGCTAATGTAATGAGAGCAGAACCACATCCACCTACATTTGAAAAGGGAGCAAAATTTGAAACAGGAGTTGGCATACTAATAATTTCTAAATTTTTTAAAGATACACCACAATAATTGGTCACTGTTAAAGAAGTGTAGTAAGTAGTATCAAAATAAATTGATGCAGAATAGGAGTGATTTACAGGTGTTGTATCATTAGAAATAGAGTCATTACCAAGATAATTTACTAAACCAAAATCCCATAGATAACTAACATATTTTCCTACAGAATTATTTGTAAAATCTACTTGTAATGGACCGCATCCTGAATCTGGAGCAGTATAGTCTGCTAAAGGTGGAGCTAAAACTTCTACTATAGAACTAGAAGAATCTCGACATCCCCTGTTAGTTTCAGCAATGTAATTAATATTAAAAAAACCGGCTGTATCAATTGTAAATACAGGTGAATATGAATTTGAAAAACTACCATCAGAAATGGACCAATAGTGATTTCGAACTATTGTAGTAGAGTTGTTTATTTGATGTCCTACATTTAAACAAAAAATACTATCATGAGTATAATTTACATTTGGCAATGGATTAACTGTAACATCTAAAAAATCATAATTCCAACAGCCTGTAACAGGATCCTGATAAGAATAAGTTAATCTATGAGTTCCTAATCCAGCATTTAAAGGACTAAAAAGACCAGTATTTGAATTCATAACACCAGTTCCATTTAGAAGCCCACCAATCGGAGAAAATTGAATATTTGTATCTCCAGCAGAAATGCATATATGAAAACTATTATCTAATGTAATCTGTGGTAATGGATTAACTAATAAATTCATAGTGTCAGTAGTAAAACAATTCCCAGCACCAATATTATAAGCGAAATTTTCATTAACAAGATTTATATTGGCAGGATTTGCAAAGTATCTTCCGTTTAAATTAACTCCATTTCCATGCCAAGTTCCAGCGGATGAAGGCAAACCATTTAAAATTATTAAGCCTGTATCTGCACAAGCTACAATATCTGAACCAGCGTCAGCAATTTGAGCTGGATTAACAGTTAGCAACATAGAGTCAATATTATAACATGTATTAAAGTCTGTATACTCATAGTATAATTTAAATGTACCTACCCCATCTGGACTGTATATACCATTATTAGTAATATTAGTATCGATCCAGTTTCCACCAGTTGGTGTAGCATTAAGAGTTACATTTACTGGTAAGTCACAAATAACAGTATCTATTTGTGTAACTACATTAGGTGAATTAAATTGAGTTATGGATACACTATTACTATTAACACATCCAAAGTCATCAGTTGCAGTTAAAGTAAATACTCTACTACCATTCATATCATAAAATGGATTTAAAATAGTTTGGTCAGAAAGAAAATTAGAATTCCACGAAAAAGTATATGGTGGTATAGCACCAGAAATTGAACCAAATAAAAATGCAGTATCTTCAGGACATACACTTTGATTTAGACCAGGATTCACTGTAGGTAATTCAAGAACATCTACTAAAATAGTGTCATATCCCTTACAATTATTTATATCAGTGACTTCAAGAAAAATATTATTATCTATTAATGTATTAACAAAAGGATTTGGAATAGTTCTATTAGAAATTGATGCATTTACTGAACTCCATAAATAATTATAGTTTGGAGATCCTTCACTAACAGAAGCAGATATTCCAAGAGATAAACCATAACAAACCGAATCTAGTTCTATCATAGAAATTACTGGATTATCATGAATCTCAAATTCTAAACTATCACTATCAAGTCCACATTGGTTTGACGCATTGAGATAAACTTTAAAAACACCAACACTATCGTAAAGAATTGGATTAGGGATTTCTAAATTAGAAATATCATTAGCAATTGACCCAGGAAAAGACCAATTGTATGAATTCATTAATCCAAAGCAAGTATCTATAGTTGCAGTAGGATTAAGTTTCTTAGTATCACAGGTGTCAATAATATTATCAATGGATATAACTGGTGGACCTGCAGCTGTTACAGTATCTTTAAATTCATCAGACCCACATACGTTAGTTGCAGTTAGATCTATACTATATAAACCAGGTAAATTAAATGAGTATTCAGTATTTAAAGAATCGGGAATAGAATAACCATGTATTTCTATATCATCAAAGAAAATAGTATCCGCAATGTTAATAGCTTGTACACCAACTCTTAATTGAATGCTATTTCCATTTAATCCATCAGAAGAAACAATAGAAGGACTAGTAAAGTTTCCTGATAAAAGTCCGTTATTTGAAAATCTTGTCCAAGGTCCTCCATCTAATTTGTACTGAGAAATAATGTATTTAGTATGAAGTCCACTTGGTGCATTATTAGTTAAAGCTTTAAGTTCTGTAAAGACATGCTGGTATTCAGAAATATCTATTACTGAAGAGTACCAAAAAGCAATATTACTAGACATAGCTAATGCTTGGGAACTTACAAACTCAATCCTCTCATTATTTACATAAAACCTATCGCTGTTAGTCCACAAAGGGTTATCTACAACAATATTCCAATTTACATTACTTAAATCAGTGTTTGTTCCTAACACGCCTTGACCATTTTGACCTGAAAAATCTTCGTCGTAAATCTCAAAAACAGTAGAATCTGAAGCAGCAGCATTTATACTAGGTGGAGCACTACCTTGACAACCTACAGTTAAAGTTGAATAAGTCCAATCAAAAACTGCATTAAAGTCATCAATTGATTTAGAAATATTATCTCCATTAATTATTAAGGGAGCACAATCAATATCTTTGTCTAGAGTAAATTCTGCATGTGGTAAAGAATCAATCAAAAAGTCTTTAAAATCTTCATCAGAAATTTCAGCATTTCCGCACGGAGAAACTTTTTTAAAGTTAACGGTATAAGCTCCTTTATTATGAAACATAACTTGAATTTCAGATGTGCCGTGAGTTGTAGTATCAAAGTACTGTATTCCGGAATAGTTTCCAAGAGAACCTGAAGTAACAGTATATCCAGTGTTTGGTGTAAATTCCCAGGCTACTGCATCAATTGTATCACATTCATAACTAAATCCAGAACCAGTATTAACTCCATAAACGTACTTTCCACCTAAACTAGTATCTCTAAAATTAACTGGAGTATTTATACAAAAAATAGAATCTTCCATTTCAATATATGCTTGAGGTGGAGATGACTGGGTAATTGGAGAAACCTCTGCACTTGACGATCCACATCCATTTATAGCTGCAACACCTACTAAAAATGAATTGTCGTAAGCTTGAGAAGAATAGCCACAAGAAGCTTCATCAAAAGTATGAAAAATTGTATCACTTAAAAGATCTGTTGCAGGATTAGGATGAATAAAAGTTGAATCATCTTTACCATCATTTGTATATTTTCTGTAGATAGTTCCTGGGGAGTTTAAAATTCCAGAATTATTAGAAAATGTTGCTACAAATCCATATGTTTTAGGAGAACATTGATTTTGAGTATTTCCTGGAATACCTAATGAAACTGCTGGATTTGTTCCATAGAAAAAATTCTTTTCATACTCCCTAATACATCCAGTTATATTATCAGTTGCTGTAATTTTTATGATGTATGGTCCCTCATCTATGTAAGTAGTGTTGTAAATTGTCCCTGGAATAATATTTAATTCATTAGATCCATTTCCATAATCAATGTCATAATTAACGTTAGCAGAATTATTTGCTACACTTGAATTAGAAATATTCATTTGAAGATTAAAAGTTGGGTCTGGATTCCCGCATTTACTCCATTCACCACCAGGTGAACTAACAATGTAGCTAGGGTTGGTTGGAGATAATGATAAAAATGAAGAGGTTAATTCAACGTCTGGGGCCTTTTGTACAGTCAGTTGACTTATGGAAGTATCTTTACATCCATTTACATCAGAATATATATATAAAATATCAACATTTTCAATACTACTTCCAAATCCAACTAATGAAGCATCATAATTATTATTTGATACCCCTAATCCACTATAATAACCTCCAGCTGGAGACCCTCCAGTTAATGGAAATACTGGTGATGAGCTACAGTACGTTCCATAATTTGAAGAAGTCACATTTGTTGGTTTTGGATTTACTTGAATTGTTGTAGTTGCTGAATTATTACAACCATCATCATCTTCTACATAAACTGAAAAAATCTCTCCATCAACCATTCCAACTACTTTAGAAGAAGAATCATTTATGCTAATAATTGTGGCATTTCCATTGGAAGACCACGTCCAGGAAGTTGCACTTCCACCAAGTTCTGAAATTGTTAAAGTATCGTTAGAACATACTGGACTTGAACTAATAACAGAAACTTGAGGACTAACATTTACATAAAATAAAGAACTGTCTTTACATATCACGCCATTATTTGTAAGACTAGAAACCACTTTATAAATAATTGGAGTAGTTGGAGTAGCTATTGGATTTGGAATATTTGGATCAGAAAGACCAGTGGTTGGAGTCCATTGGTAAGTTATTGTAGGATTTCCTGTTCCTGACCAACTTGCTGTAGGTGAACCACCAAGAGTTAATGGATCACCATAACAAAGATTTGTTTTGTAAGCCTGACCTGTAACTTTAATATCATCCAGTTTAAATCTTTCATTATCTTGGTCTACATCCATTGTAACTCGTATTTGAATTGTTGAACCTTTTAATCCATTTTGAGAGACATTCAAATTAGAAGATGGTAATCCATTTGTCATCTGACCATTATTAGAGAAATAAGTCCAAATATTACCATCTAAGCTATATTGAGAATAAAAAATATCATCCACCTCATATCTGTTTGAATTAGAAATTTGACTTGCAACAAGAGATAGGTCAACATTAATATAATTTTGAATGTTGATTACAGGAGAATACCAATAACATGTTCCGTCAACGTCTCTAGCTTCTAATTTTTCATTATTAACTTTAAAATAATCGTTGGTATTTGAAAGATTAGCTGAACTAACATCAATAGTCCAAGTACAACCAACTAAATCTATGGAGTTTCCAATAGCTCCTTTTCCATTTTGTCCTGCAAATGTTTCTTCGTATAAAGTCTCAGTATTTAGATTTGCATTAGTACCAGCATTTAC
>PAST01000040.1 GCA_002713405.1 Crocinitomicaceae bacterium
AACTATTGGATTTTGTTTTAGATTTTTATCTAGATACTTTTTGAAAGAAATACTGTGAATTTTTTCCTGTTTATCAATACCAATATTTTTTCTAATTATTGAGTCTAATTGATCTTCGTAAATTAAATCATCAACAAGTTGATGCTTCAAACTTCCAGTAGCATTATAGCTGTACAACGAATCTGCAATTTCATTTAAGCTCTCTAAGGAGATATTTCTAGAATCTTTAATGTTGTGAGTCATATTTCTCCAAACATCATCCAATAATTTTTTTATTTGAAGCTTGTTTTCAATACTCATTTTTTCATACATAAAAGGCTCTACTGCTCCTTTAAATTTATTGTCTTTCCCTCTTAAAATTTGAATATCAACATCCAATTTGCCTAACGCTTTTTTAAAAAACATTACTTCGGATCCAAGCCCTCTAAAATCAACCATGCCTTGAGGATATAAATAAATTTTATCAGCCACACTGTTTAGATAAAAAGCACCCATAGAATATGTTTCATCATAGGCGATAATAAATTTTCCAGAATTTTTAAATTCCTTTAGACAGTTTCTCAAATTGTCAATAGTAGACAAGCCCATATTGACATTGGGGATTCTTAAAACCATTCCTTTTATTTTTTCGTCTTTTTTAGCTTTTTCTAAAACCCTTCTAATTTGATGAATCCCATAACTTTTGGAAATTGGATTCTTAAAATCATTAGTGGTTTCGATTCCACTTCTTTCATCAATCTTAAAATTTAGATTTAGTTCTAAATATGAATTATCATTTATTTTAAATACTTCTTTTTCCATAAATGACCCAGCAAAGGAAAAAATAACTATATTAAAAAGGACAACTATAAATGCACTTAAAACAACATAGGCAAAAATAGATGCCCAAAAAGATCTCCAGAACGGTCTCATAACAATGAATTTAATTTTTTGTAAAAATATGAATAATAATTCTTTATAATTGCAGAAATAGATAACTGATTTTAAATTTACCTTTTTTGGTTAAATAATCTTGTTAAATTTTAATTTTATATGCAGGAACATGAAGTTGTAATTTCTTTAGGAACCAATTTAGGGGATAGGTTAAAAAACTTAAAAAATGCATTAAGTAATATTAAAGGTTATGGAAGAATTTTAAATAAATCCAGAATTTTTTGTTCTCATCCGTGGGGATACGATTCTGAAAATGAATTCTTAAATATGGGTTTAGTTATTAAAACTTCCCTAGAGCCTATGCAATTACTTGAAAAACTTAAAAGTATTGAAAAAAAAATGGGTAGAGCTCCTAAACTGATGCAAACTTACCAAGACAGAATAATCGATTTAGATATTTTGATTTACAGCGGATTTACGTTGGATATTGAAGAGCTCTCAATACCTCATCCGAAAATTAAAGAAAGAAAATTTTTATTACTAATACTTAAGGACTTATTTGAAAATGAATTCATTTCAGATTTAAATGATTCGGCTGAGAAAATGCTTTTAAAATGTGGCGATGAGTCAAATGTAGTTTTGTTCAATGAAAAATAAATATATAGCAATAGAAGGTAATATAGGGGTTGGTAAAACAACTCTGGCAGAATTTCTTGCAAAACATTTTAAAGGATCTCTTTTGTTGGAAGAGTTTGCTGAAAACAAGTTCTTAAAATTATTTTACCAAACAAAAGATTATGCATTTCATTCAGAAATGCAATTTTTATTGGACAGAAGTCTGCAAATGAATACTTTTTTTGGCCAAGATCATTCAATAGTTTTTTCAGATTTTCACATTGAGAAAAGCTTGGTATTTTCTAATATGAACTTGTCCAAATCCAATTATTTTATGATTGAAAATATTCATCAAAGTTTATTCAAAAACTTCCCATCACCAGATATATTGATTTTTTTAGATTCAGATATAGAACAGATTTCCAAAAATATCAAATCTAGAAATAGAGACTTTGAGAAAGACTTAGGGACTGAATATTTAGAGAATCTAATTAAAAACTATAATTTTTGGTTAAATAAATTAAAAATTCCAATAATTAAAATTAATGCTAAAAGCATTAATTATGTCGATGAGGAATTGTTATTAAAAAACTTATCAATTTTATTAAAAAAAGCTCTTTTGTAGGCTTTTAAAACTTTAATTGTTGTAGTTGTCAACAATTTAGAGTTCCTATTTTTACATATTGTTGCTTTTTTTTTGTAAAATAAAGTCCTTATACTTGCATCAACTTAAAAGTGGATTAAATAAATTCTAATGAAAACCAATAATTTTAACATCACCTATATTGCAATAATTACATTGTTTTTTACTATTTTCTCTAGCTGTTCTATGATTAAAGAGCTAGAATATGAAGTCACTCAAAACCCATTACACTTGAAGGGTGGAGATGTTACACTTCAAATAAATGGAAAATTCATCGAAAAAGGTCTTAATGCAAAAGCAGTTGCAGAAATTACTCCTATATTTTTCTGTAAGGACGGAAATGAGATACCATTTCAAACTGAAATTTATCAAGGCCCAAAAGCAGCTGGTAATGGAAAAGTTGTTCCTTCTACTGGGTTGCCATTCTCATACACAAGTACAATTCCCTATCAAAAAAGTATGGCTGAAGGAGAACTAAAGGTTCAGGTATTAGTAAAGATGGGTAGTAAAACTGAAGAGATAATTAGCTCTAAGATTGCTGATGGAACCATAATCACTTCATTGTTAGTTGTTTTAGACGATCAAGTAATTAGTTCTAGCGAATGTAATTTCAAAAGAATAAATTCTTTTACTAAATCAGCAACTATTAACTTTAACAAAGGAAAGTACAATATTTCGTCAAAGGAATTAAGAGATTCAGATGTTAAAGACATTTTAAGTTTTATTTCTAATTCTATGGAAGAAGGTTCTAGAATTGATGTTAAATCTATACAAATTAGCTCTTTTGCTTCACCTGAAGGAGAGGTAGATTTGAATGACAATCTAGCAAAAGACAGAGGGAATAGTACCATGAAGTCCTTGATTACTAAATCTAGAAGAATGAAATTTAATGCTGGTAAAGAAGCTTCTTTCTATAATGTTGTCCCTAAAGGAGAAGATTGGGAAGGGTTTAAAACAGAAGTTTCAAAAACTGATAATGAAGACAAAGATTTAATCCTAAGAGTGTTACAAATGACTCCAGATTTAAATAAGCGAGAAAAAGAAATTAGAAATATGGCAAAATCTTATGCCTTTCTTGAGAAAAAAGTTCTACCTCAGTTAAGAAGGTCTCTAATAACAGTTAACTATGACGAAGTCGGATATAGTGATGAAGAACTTAAATATCTAGTTGCTAGCAATCCTGACACATTAACTTTAGAAGAGATTATACAGGCAACATTGAACGAGCAAGACATGAATATTCAACTCAAAAACTACAATAATGCGGCAAGATTATTTCCTAATGATTGGAGAATAAAAAATAATATTGGTTACATAAAGTATATGATGGGGGATAATGACGGAGCATCTAAGTCTTTTGAAGACGCCCTTGCTATCACTGACAATAATATTGTTAGTAATAATGTTGCTGCAGTTAAGCATGTCTCCAATGGAAAATCTACTGACGAAGTTAAATCATTATTTGAGTCTTCTAATACTCCTGAGTCAAAATACAACATTGGTCTTATTCAAATTGAAGAAGGCAAATATGAAGAATCTATTACCTCTATGGGGAATACAAAGTCTTACAATTATGCTCTAGCTAACATTCTTGCAGAGCATTATGATGCTGCATCAGATGCAATTGACGATTTAGATTTTAAAGATGCTAAATCCTATTATCTTAAGGCTGTCATTGGTGCTAGAACTTCTAATACAGAAATGGTAATGGAGAATCTTAAAATATCTTTTGAAAAAGATGCTTCCTTGAAGGATATGGCTAAAAAAGATAGAGAATTTATAAAGTTTTTTGAAAACTCTGATTTTCTTGCAATCTTTTAGGAATAACATTATATCCAATTTATTTAGGAGGACTTAGTCCTCCTTTTTTTTTTCTAAATAGTATGGGAATCTTTTTCTAACCACTAAGGTGTTTTCAAAAACCTCCCCAAGCTTCATCTTTGAAAAAACAGCGTTATTGTAATCTTGAAACTTTCCTGAATACAAAAATATATTTGGAGCAATATATTCGTCAAATAAAATCATTTCTGGAAAATTTGATATGAATTTTTTTCTTAATTCTCTAACTTTTTCCATTTTTTGACTAACGTATAACTGTACGGTAAACCCATCATATGTCCCTTTTTTTGATAAATAATTATTAATGGAGTCAATTTTAGAATCTTTATTTTCCACCAAAACCCCTTCATTAGACAGGTAGAGTACTGAATCTGTATAAATAGCATTTTCTATTGATTGGAAATCTTGATGATTTGTTTTAGATAATTTAGTGGATTCTATATTCAGATTATCAGGTGTTTCTTTTTTTGGATACAATGTCCAGTCATCTTGTGAATGAAAAGTGGCACAAATTATTAAGCCTGAGTAAAATAGAATTTTTTTCATTTTATATATGTATTACAAATTTAATAAAACTATTTATTGATTATTATCTCCTATTGTTTAGCTTTTTAACTTTATCTTCTAACAAATTATTTAGAAACATTCTAAATTAAGATATTTTGATGACAATTCTTAAAACAATGTGGTCTAAATTATATTGACCTATTACATTTGTTAAAGCTTTTAAATGCATTAACTCTTATTCAATTTAAATGGTAAATAAACTTATTAAGTTTTCTGTTAAAATTAGTTTGATATTGTTGTTGACTTTTTCTGCACTAACGTCTTTTTCGCAAGACGGTGAAAAGTTATTTAAGGCCAACTGTGCTTCCTGTCATAATCCCGTTAAAAATGCGACTGGGCCTAAAATGCAAGGTGTCTTGCAAAAGTGGATAGATGCAGGTGAAGAAGAACTAATTTATCAATGGGTATCAAACCCTTCTAAGCTTTACAATAGTGGGAAATCTAAAATGGCAAAAGCTATATGGGATTGGTCTCCTACTGCAATGACACCACANGGACATTTNTCTAGAGAAGAAGTNGAATCAATATTTACTTATGTNGATAATTATGCNCCACCNGTTGCAGCAGTTGGTGGNGGAANTTTANCANNNAANGANANNTTNTCNNATGANNCTNATTCTTCNGANTANTGGTGGTGGATAATATCNTTTATTTTAGTATTTGTATTGTTTGCTATTCTTGGNGTNAGAAGAGAANTAACTGCAGCAGTTGCAGCTAAAGAAGGAAAAGAATTTGATNCTACNAGTACNTTTGCNACTANNGCCCNNNANTGGCTTNTNAGNAANTGGTTTGTAACNATGTTATTNATNGTNGGNGTNGCACTTTTTTCTGGNATNGAACTNTTTGGNAGAGCTTATCAATTNGGNGTNTATGAAGATTANATGCCNTCACAGCCNGTAGCNTATTCACANAANCTNCANGCNGGAAAAATGGGNATNGAGTGTAAGTATTGTCATCATTCGGCTGAAAANTCAAAACATGCNGGNATNCCATCTGTTAATGTATGTATGAATTGTCATGCAATNGTTCATGAAGGNCCTGAGTANGGNACTGAAGAAATAGATAAATTACANAANGCTNCNGGCTANAATAAAAATAAGCAGGCATATAATNNGNATGANTTNGGAGNNAGAATNGAGGAGCCAATNGTTTGGAATAAGGCCCATAANTTNCCNGANCATGTTTANTTTAGTCACGCNCANCACGTNCANNCTAATACTGCNAATATTGANTGNAGACAATGTCATGGNCCTGTTCAGANTTACANACTTGGAAGAGTNTCTACNATTGATGAAGTTAATGCATATGCAGCAACNGATGANGGAATGGAGNGAGGTCTAATTCAATTGACNAAACCACTNNTNACTATGGGTTGGTGTATAGAGTGTCACAATAAAAAAGAGATTGATTTAACAAGNTCTGGNTATTATGAAGAAATNCATAANAGAATTAAANTGAGAGCAGANGTNAATAATAANATTTTTGAAGATGATAAGGTTACAGTGAAAGAATTAGGTGGTTGGGAATGTGCAAAATGTCATTACTAAATTTACTTATAAATAATTTATGAGCAAAACAAAAACATATTGGAAGGGTTACTCGGAGAAACATCAGACTCCAGAGTTTTCTATTTCTAGTCAAAAAGAATTTCAAGATGATGTACCTGTAGATGAGTTTTTAGTTTCAGATGGAATTGACGATTTAAAGACAGGAAGAAGAGACTTTCTTAAATTTATGGGGTTTAGTGTAGCTGCAGCAACTCTTGCTTCTTGCGAATCCCCAGTAATAAAATCTATACCTTATGTTAATAAACCAGAAGAGATTACACCCGGAGTATCAAATTGGTATTCTTCTGCTTATTATGATGGAAATGATTTTGCCAATGTTTTGGTAAAGTCTAGAGAGGGAAGACCTATATGGTTAAAAGGGAAAAGAGAAAGCTATACACAAGGTGGATTAATTCCTAGAGTATCTACATCTATTTTAAATTTATACAACAGTTCAAGATTAAATGGACCATCTGTCAATAAAAGTTCAGAATCTTGGTCAAGTATTGATAAAAAAATCTTAAAAAAATTAAATAATTTAAGTAGTAAAAACGGGAAAGTTAGAATAGTTTCTAACACTATAATATCTCCTTCTACAAAATCGGTTATTAAAGATTTCATTAATAAATTTTCACCATCTGATGATTCTGTTTCAGGATGCGATATTAAGCATATTGAATATGATGCTCAATCTTATTATGGTATTAGAAAAGCAAATGAAAATATTTTTGGAAAAGGGTTTATTCCCTCTTACGATTTTACAAAAGCCAAGACTATAGTATCTATAAATGCTGATTTTATATGTAATTGGTTACTTCCTTCCAAATTTTCTACTGATTTTAGTAAAGCAAGAAAGCCTGAGAATGGATGGATGTCTAAGCATTTTCATTTTGAGTCAGTACTTTCTCTTACTGGAGCTAACTCAGATGTCCGTGTTAAAATAAAACCATCTGAAGAGATATTAGTTGCATCTTCTATTTTAAGTTCTCTTAATAACCAAAATTCTAATTCCAATCTTAACGAAGCTACTAAGGAAAAAATCCAGTCTGCTGTTAAATCTCTTCTTGAAAACAAAGGAAATTCACTTGTTGTCGCAGGATCCAATGATCCAAATGTTCAAATGCTAGTTAATAAAATAAACTATCAATTAGATAATTATGGCTCAACTATAGATGTTGACAATGAGATAAACTTATTTAACGGAAATGATGAATTAGTTGACAGTTTTCAAAAGGACTTACTAAGCGGGAAAATTGATGGAGTTGTTTTCTATGGAGTTAATCCAGTTTATTCTATGGCAAATGGTTCTGAGATATCAGAAGCTATAAGTAAGCTAGATTTTTCTGTTTCGTTTTCAGAATTTATGGATGAAACTGCTTCAGTCTGTCAATTTGTTTGTCCTGATCACAACTACTTAGAGTCTTGGTGTGATTTGAATCCTGGATGTAATAATTATTCTTTGCAACAACCTCTGATTAGGCCTCTTTACAATACAAGACAAGCTCAGGAAAGTTTACTAGTTTGGTCTGGTCTTGCTGAAAGATCTAACTCAGAAAGTCAAGCTTTCTATGATTATATGCGAAAATATTGGTTAGATAATTCCATTGGAGACCAGTCTTACTATCCAAATTTTGCTGATTTTTGGAACTGGACTGTTCACAATGGATTTACCACTAGCACTAACGAATCTGTTCCATCAATTTTAGTTTTTAATGACTATCCTGTCCAAATTACTCCTCAAGAAAATGTTTTAGATTGGGAATATATAGTCTATCAAAAGGAACTTGGTGTTGGTCATCACGCAGCTAATCCTTGGTTACAAGAACTTCCTGATGCAATATCTAAAATAGTTTGGGACAACTATATAACAATGGCCCCATCTGATTGCTATAAATTATTTGGAATAGATACTTCAGATTCTAAGTCAGCTTGGGATGGTATCCATTTAGGTCAAGAAGAAAAAGCATTTGTTGCTACTTTAAAAGTTAATGGAAAAGAAATTAAATTACCTGTTTATCCTCTCCCTGGGCAAACCAGTGGAACTGTTGGTGTTTCTATGGGATATGGTCGAGGAGAAAATAATGAAAATATAGGAAATGCAGCTTTTCAGGCGGACGAATATGGAAACCACTTGACAAATGCTAAAGGAGGTTTAGTTCCAATTGGGGCCAACGCTTTTAAATTGTGTAATTTCAAAAATGGCTATTTAAGTTACACTGGATATGGAGAGGTTCTTGCAACCAACGAAAGGTACTCTCTTGCAGGTACACAAACCCATCACACAATAATGGGAAGGACTTCAATCGTTAAAGAAACCACTTACGATTTTTGGAAAGATAATCATAAGTCTAATCAAGAAGCATATAACCCAAAAATAAAATTACATAGTCACGCTGAAGGCGGTCACTCAGAAGTAGACGCAACTGAATACTCATTATGGGATGAACATCCCGTAGAACAAGTTGGTCACAGATGGGGAATGTCTATTGACTTATCTTCATGTAACGGATGTGGTGTTTGTATAACAGCTTGTCATTCAGAGAATAATGTCCCGGTGGTTGGAAAGGACGAGGTTAGAAGGTCTAGAGATATGCATTGGTTAAGAATGGATAGATATTTTTCATCTATTGAAGACGACAATAGAAAAGAATGGGCAGATTCTAAAAAGGTGGATGGTGATTTTGACTACGGTAATCTTGAAGTTCCGGAAGAAAATCCCTCAGTTCTTTTCATGCCAATGTTGTGCCAGCACTGCAACCATGCACCATGTGAAACAGTTTGTCCAGTTGCTGCAACAACCCACAGTAATGAAGGCTTAAATATGATGACCTATAATAGATGCATAGGGACAAGATATTGCGCTAACAACTGCCCGTATAAAGTAAGAAGATTTAATTGGTTTAATTACAGAGATTATAAAAAGTTTAAAAACTTTAATCCTAACCAAGATCAGATGGCAAGGATGGTGTTAAATCCTGATGTTGTTGTAAGATCTAGAGGGGTCATGGAAAAATGTAGTTTTTGCATTCAGGGAATACAAGCAGCTAAACTAACAGCTAAGAAAGAAAGTAGAAAATTAGTGGATGGCGATGTTATGTGNGCTTGTGGAGATGCTTGTCCAAACGATTGTATCACTTTTGGTGATTGGAATGATCCAGAATCTAAAATTAGAGAGGTGTCGGGTTCTGACAGAGCTTACCAAGCTCTAGAAGAAGTTGGTGTAAAGCCAAATATATGGTACCAACTGAAAGTACGTAATATTGATGAGGAATTAGCAGAGAATGTTTTGTCTGATGAATCACATTCTGAAAGCCATTAATATAAAAAACTGAAATGCATAAAGAATCAGACATAAGGTTACCATTAATATTAGGAGATAAATCCTATAAGGATATTACGGATGATATTATTCGTCCTATTGAAGCTAAACCTCCTAAAACCTGGTATGTTTTATTAATGATTTCCATTGTTATCGCTCTTTGGGGAATAGGATGCATNGTATATCTCCTTGGAACTGGAGTTGGTTCATGGGGGCTAAATAAGACTGTAGGATGGGCTTGGGATATTACTAATTTTGTATGGTGGGTAGGTATTGGTCATGCAGGAACTTTAATTTCTGCAGTATTACTTTTATTTAGACAGAAATGGAGATTTGCTATTAATAGAGCAGCTGAGGCAATGACTATATTTGCCGTATTCATGGCAGGTCTATTCCCATTAATTCATATGGGAAGATTATGGCTTGGCTATTGGGTTTTCCCACTTCCAAACCAATTTGGGTCTTTATGGGTTAATTTTAATTCTCCATTACTTTGGGATGTATTTGCTATAAGCACCTATCTCTCGGTGTCTTTAGTTTTTTGGTATATTGGTTTAATTCCTGATTTTGCTACAATAAGAGATAGAGTAACTAAGCCTATTTATAAAAAGGTATATAGAGTTTTAAGTTTCGGTTGGACTGGCGATGCAAAAGCTTGGAATAGATTTGAGCAGGTATCGTTGGTATTAGCAGGTCTTGCAACTCCTTTAGTATTTTCAGTTCACTCCATAGTTTCATTTGATTTTGCTACTTCTGTAATCCCTGGATGGCATACTACAATTTTTCCTCCTTATTTTGTTTCTGGTGCTGTTTTTTCTGGGTTTGCAATGGTTCAAACTTTAATGTTAATATTAAGAAAGGCATATAAGTTGGAAGCTTATCTTCATGTAAAGCATGTAGAATATATGAATATTGTAATTATAGTTACAGGATCAATTGTTGGGGTTGCTTATATTACTGAGCTGTTTGTCTCTTGGTATTCTGGAGTAGAGTATGAATCCTATGCATTTCTTAACAGAGCTACTGGCCCTTATTGGTGGTCTTATTGGGCGATGATGACATGCAATGTAATTTCTCCACAGTTATTTTGGTTTAAAAAACTAAGAACGAGTTTAATGTTCTCTTTCTTTATGTCCATAATTATAAACATTGGAATGTGGTTTGAAAGATTTGTAATCATTGTTACTTCTTTACATAGAGACTATGTGCCTTCATCATGGACTTATTTCCATCCAACTTGGGTTGATATTGGTGTTTATATGGGAACTATAGGCATATTCTTTGTTTTTTATTTATTATTCTCAAGGTATTTCCCTGTTTTACCTATAGCAGAACTTAAAACTATTTTGAAGTCTTCAGGTAAGAATTACAAAGAAGGATACGGAAAAGGAAAAGGGTATTGGGATAAACATTCAGCGCATTAAAAATTNATTATGGNAGATAAAGTAATATTCGCAATGTATGATGATGATGANAAGNTAATGGATGGTGCAAAACATCTTGTNGCNAATGATGTNAAAGTNTCNGATGTGTATTCGCCTATGCCTCTNCACGGTATTGACTCTATCATTGGNGTTGAACCTACAAGATTAGCNATTACTGCTTTNATGTATGGGATTAACNGGANNTATGNTNGCAATNATNGGNATNAGATATATGATGATTGTAGATTGGCCAATGAATATTGGTGGNAAACCAAACTTCAGTTTAAAGGAAAATATGNTGTCCTTTGTGCCNATATTTTTTGAGTTCACTGTCTTGTGTGCAGCACATGGAATGGCAATTACTTATTTAATAAGAAACAAAACATTNCCTGGAATGCCACCAAGAAATCCAGANCCNAGAACAACNGANNANAAATTTGTTATGGANATNNAGACCTCNGAAAATACNCATATTAAAGAAAGTNTTTTNTCAAAGTTGATTAAAGANACTGGNTTTTTAGAAATTGAAGAAAAAAGTATTTTATGAAAAAGTNTANNCTTTNATTANATCAGCTTTGNCTTTTTGNCTTTGTTTTNACAANNNTNAGTTCCTGTGTAAAACATCNTGACTCNCCAGGNTATGAATACGTAGATGACATGTTTAGNTCTCAAGCNATTGAAGCATATATAGACTACGGATTAGTAGGNGANAAAGTTAACGANACNNTNAAAAACACTATTTCTGCAAGAANNCCAGTNAANGGAACNATTNCNTNNAGTAAGAGNNAAAAAACTTCTACTACNAATATGCCATTTTATTATGGANCGTCNGANGANGAGAGNATAAGAGCTGGAGANGAAGTNCNCTTACCANANCATTACTATANNCAAGAAANTNTTCNAGAANCCAATACTGCTGAAGGTAAAAGNCTTTATGGNNTATTTTGCGCGCAATGTCATGGAGATAAAGGAAATGGNGANGGATTAGTTATTACNGCTGGTGGATATCCTGCTGCTCCACCTGCTTANAANACACTTAANGATAGAAAACCNGGNTCAGTTTTTCANACTATNACNNATGGNAANAATGCNATGGGGCCACATGCTTCACAACTTAATAANGATGAAAGATGGAAAGTNGCTATGTATGTTAGAACNATGCAATTTGACGGNGATTTGAATTTAGAAGAANTGGTTTCTGAAAATNTANTTAANNAATAAATTTAGCTGATAAATNAAATAAAATGGATTATAAAATTTCTGAAAGAGCAAAAANAGTTACACTGGGNANAGCAGTTCTTGGTTTGGTTTTTTTGATTATTGGATTCTTTCAACAAAAAGATTTTGTTTATGCTAAAAAAGTAGATGACCATTCTGTAGAATTATTGTACAATGGACACGCTGATATAGAAACTCAAAACCAACTTAAAGAAACCATCATTTCTAAAATGCATGGCTATCAACTTGAATTTCATGATTCTATGCATTCCGGTAATCATGGTTCTGATGATAATCACGAAGAAGCGCATTCTCATTCTGAAGAAGGCAATCACCACAGCCCAACTTTTAATTGGTTAATTCACATAGTCCATTCAGCTCATGGTCATGATCATGCAAATACTGGCAGTCATGAATCTGGAGCAGATCTGCTTGTAGATATGGCAAATAGTGGAGATGTAAGTTTTTTTGATCAAGGCTTTAGACGTTTTTGGTCTAACTTATTGGTAAATGGTTTTTTCTTTTTTGGAATTGCTTTAGGGGCATTATTCTATCTAGCATTACATTATGCAACTGAATCTGGGTGGGGTGTTGTTCTACTCAGAATTTTCGAAGGTATTATGTCCGCTATGCCAATAGGTATGGTTGCACTACTAATTGTTTTTTTAGTTGGAACATTTGGTGGTCACCATATTTACGCTTGGATGGATTCTCATATTTTAGATCCTAATTCAAGCCATTTTGACCCTATCATTTATGGAAAAAAAGCATATTTAAATATTCCCTTCTTCTGGATAAGAGTTGCGGCATATTTCACAACCTTTATTCTGTTTTTAAGATGGTTTAAAAAGAAGTCTAAAGAAGAAGACGATATAGGAGGAACAAAAATTCATTTTACAATGTATAGAAGAGCGGCTTTATTCCTGGTTTTCTTTGCTGTTTTCTCCTCAACTATGTCTTGGGATTTTATTATGTCCATTGATGCACATTGGTTTAGTACATTATTTGGATGGTATGTTTTTTCTGGAATTTGGTTAAGCGGAATGATAATGGTGATGATGATTACGCTTTACTTAAGAAAAGGAGGCTACCTACCATTTGTTAATGAAAGTCATATTCACGATGTAGGTAAATTTATGTTTGCCCTAAGTTTCTTATGGAGTTATTTATGGTTTTCTCAATTTATGCTTATTTGGTATTCAAATATTCCAGAAGAGGTTATTTATTTTACAGAAAGAGTAAATAACTACAATATTCTATTTTTTGGAACTTTCATTGTTAATTTTTTCTTTCCTATGGTTTTTTTCATGTCAAGAGACACCAAAAGATCTGCTGGTTATCTAATTGTAATCGGTATGCTAATATTTATAGGTCACTGGTTCGACGTATTTAATATGATTATGCCAGGAACACTTTTTGATCAATGGGAATTAGGGCTATTAGAACTTGGGATGTTTATGATGTTCCTTGGGATTTTTGTTTATTCCGTTCTTAATTCTTTATCTAAAGCTCCTTTGTTATTAAAGAACCATCCTTTTCTTGAAGAAAGTAAACACCATGAATATTAATTAGTGAATTATGGAAATTAAGTTTATTATAATTATTACTGTAGCACTTTTCTTTATTGCCCTAGTCCAATTAATGAAGATTTATGATCTAGCAGCAAAAGTTAGAGGTGAAAAATCACAAGAAAAATTGTCTAGAAGTGAAAATTTATTGATGGCCAATCTTATGTTAGTTTTCATGGTAGCATTTTTTGGATTCATAATTTGGCTAATTTCTAAATATGGTTCTAATTCTGGTCTTTATCAAGCAGCCAGTGCTCACGGAAAAGATATAGACGAACTATTAATGATCAACTGGTATATCATACTGCCAGTATTTTTCATTACTAATGCTTTACTTTTTGGCTTTTCTTGGAAATACTATTACAGAGAAGAAAGAAAAGCTCTTTATTATCCTCACAATAATAAACTAGAGGCAGTATGGACTATAGTTCCAGCAATAGCTCTTGCATTTATTGTTATTTATGGTTTGATGACCTGGAATAAGATAATGTACAATCAAGAAAAAGGGGAGATTGTTGAGGTTTATGCTTATCAATTTGGTTGGATTGTAAGATACTCTGGCGTTGACAATACTTTGGGGAAAGCAGATTATAAAATGGTTTCTTCGTCTAATCCTTTAGGGGTAATCACCTCAAAAACAATTCAAGATACCTATGTTGAAATTGACCAAAGAGTTAATGATATTGACTCAATACTTTCAAGTAATATTAATTCTGATGGAGAATATTTATTGCCTGAAAAAAAAGTTGATAAGCTGCAAGAAGAGTTTGATAGACTTAAAAGAAGAAAATATAGAATTGAAGCATCTATAGACAGAAAAGATAACAATTCTACTGCTTATGAATCTAGTAATGATGATATTGTTGTTCAAGAAATTCATTTAGTTAAAGACCAACCCTATACATTTAAATTCAGATCTAAAGATGTGATACATTGCCCTTGGTTTCCACACTTTAGAGCACAAATAAATGCTGTTCCTGGCATGGAAACTAGCTTTGCTCTTACTCCAACAATAACCACTAAGGAAATGAGAGCCGATCCAGATGTTCAACAGCATTGGGAAAATATTAATGTTATCCACAACGAAAGAAAAAGAAAAATTGGAGAACCTGAAGAAAGAGTTTTATTTGATTATGTTCTTATGTGTAATAAAATATGTGGTGCAGGACACTCTAATATGCAATTAAAAGTAATTGTTGAAACACAACAAGAGTTTAATCAATGGATAGAAAATAATGGAGACAAAAAACGTTTAACTTTTTCTGGCCAAGAGGTCAATTGGAGTAAGACAAAATCACAAGCTTCTCTATGATTTGTAAATTTGTTTAAAATATATTGATATGTCACAAGATACGCATCATCACCATAAAGAAAGTTTTATAACTAAATATATATTTTCTCAGGATCATAAAATGATTGCTAGGCAGTACCTAATTACAGCAATTTTCATGGGATCTTTAGGTATTGCTTTGTCAGCTTTATTTAGATTAAAACTTGGTTGGCCTGATGATAAATTTCCAATCTTAGAATCTATTCTAGGTTCTGATGCTGCACCTGACGGATTACTAGATAGTAACTGGTACCTAGGACTTGTAACTCTTCATGGAACTATTATGGTATTCTTTGTTTTAACAGGAGGCCTTTCAGGAACATTTTCTAATCTATTGATTCCTTTGCAAGTTGGTGCTAGAGATATGGCATCAGGGTTGTTAAATATGATTAGCTACTGGCTTTTCTTTCTTTCAAGTGTGTTAATGGCCTCTTCATTATTTATTGAAACAGGTCCTGCAATGGCTGGATGGACAGTATATCCACCATTAAGTGTTCTTGCAGANTTCCAACCAGGCTCTGGANTAGGAATGACTCTTTGGTTATTATCCATGACAGTCTTTATAGCATCATCTTTACTTGGCGGTATTAATTATATAGTAACAATCTTAAATCTAAGAACAAAGGGAATGAGTATGACCAGACTTCCGTTGACTATTTGGGCATTTTTCATTACTGCAATTTTAGGAGTTTTGTCCTTTCCAGTTTTACTTTCTGCCGCAGTATTACTTTTAATGGATAGAGGTTTTGGTACAAGTTTTTACATGAGCGATATCGTAACATCTTCTGGAGCTTTGGACGCNACAGGAGGAAGTCCTATTCTCTATGAACATTTATTTTGGTTTCTTGGGCACCCAGAAGTTTATATAATATTACTTCCTGCTTTGGGAATGACATCTGAAATTATTTCAACCTGTTCTAGAAAACCTATTTTTGGTTACAGAGCAATGATTGGATCTATGCTAGCAATTGGTTTCCTTTCTTTCATTGTTTGGGGACACCACATGTTTTTAACTGGAATGAATCCATTTCTTGGTGGNGTATTTACNTTCACTACTTTATTAATTGCTATTCCATCAGCAGTAAAAGCTTTCAACTTTATTACTACTATTTGGAGAGGAAATGTAATGTTGACCCCAGCAATGATGTTTTGTATCGGTGCTGTTTCAACATTTATTTCTGGTGGTGTAACAGGAATTATTCTTGCAGACTCCGCTTTAGATATTTCTCAACACGATACTTATTTTGTAGTTGGACATTTTCATATCGTAATGGGAATGACCGCAATCTTAGGAATGTTTGCTGGTGTTTACCATTACTTTCCAAAGCTTTATGGTAGAATGATGAATATGAGAATGGGGATGGCACATTTTTGGATAACCATTGTCTGCGGNTATGGAGTTTTTCTTCCAATGCACTTCCTAGGGGAAGGTGGTTTGCCAAGAAGATATTATGAAAACACAAATTTCCCAATGTTTGATCATTTTTTANATTTAAATATTTTGATATCAATTTTTGCTTCTGTTGGAGTACTAGCACAAGTTATTTTCTTTTTTAATTTTTTCTACAGTATTTTTAGAGGACCAAAAGCTTCTCAAAACCCATGGAATGCCAATTCACTAGAATGGACAACACCAGTAGAACACATTCATGGTAACTGGGTTGGAGAAATACCAACTGTATATAGGTGGCCTTATGATTATAGTAAGCCCGGGAANGAAAAAGATTTNGTTCCTCAAAATATTCCTTTAGACGATATTGAAGAAGAACATTAAGTCTTTACAGCGAACTTTATTTTTAAGTCCGTAACTTTATACTGTGCGGACTTTTTTTATTCTAATTTTTTGCTTAATAAATCTTTGTTTTTTTTCACAGAANAAGGATGAGGTATACCATTCAAGTGAAATTCNAGATATAGGGATTAGGTTGGAACTTAAAAATTTTTTCTTGGAATCTAATCGATTCAAAATACAAGANATTAAACCATACTTTAAACTTAGTAAAAATGTTAAAGTTGGAATTGGTTACTGTTGGCTAAAAAACAACAATCACTATTTTGAAGATTCTTCCTTANTATCACTTTCTTCATCTAATTTTTTTGTTTCAAAACAATGGACCCTTTCAAAAATATTTTTTGCTGAAACAACATTAGATTTCGGGTTAGGTAAAATTAAATCTACCCAAATAAATAACGAAAGTTATAAAGGAATTTATTCTTTTTTAGAACCTGCCTTGATTTTAAATTATGAAGGATTTAACTTTTTTAGTTTAGGATTAGGTTCAGGCATTAGAATAACTAGAAGCGACCGCTCAGTTCTTTCTAATAGCTTAACTTTACCTACATTAATATTAAGATTTTCGTTCAAGTTGTCAGAAATATATAATCACTTTCTTATCGCTTCAAATTCATNATTATATTTACATTATGATAGAAGAGTTTGATTTTAGAGTAGATGAACAAGGCAAAACAGATAAGACCTATGAGATTGCTTTAAGACCAAAGTGTCTAAAGGATTTTTCTGGCCAGGACCAAGTGGTTGAAAACTTAANAATTTTTGTTTCTGCTGCTAAAATGAGAGAGGAAAGTCTCGATCATGTTCTACTTCATGGCCCACCAGGGCTAGGGAAAACTACACTTGCCCAAATTATTGCTAATGAAATGGAAGTTGGAATTAAAATATCATCAGGTCCTGTTTTAGATAAGCCAGGAGATTTAGCAGGNTTACTNACTAATTTAGAAACTGGAGATGTTCTTTTTATAGATGAAATACATAGGTTGAGTCCAGTCATTGAAGAGTATTTGTATTCAGCAATGGAAGACTATAAAATTGATATTGTTTTAGATACTGGCCCAAACGCTAGAACCGTTCAAATAGATTTAAATCCATTTACATTAATTGGAGCCACTACAAGAAGTGGACTTTTAACAGCTCCTTTAAGAGCAAGATTTGGCATTAACTGCCGATTGCATTATTATGATCAGAAAATATTACAAGCAATTGTAAACCGATCTGCTGGCATATTACAAATCCCTTTAAAAGAAGATGCTTCAAAAGAAATATCATCTAGAAGTAGAGGGACTCCAAGAATTGCGAATGCATTATTAAGAAGAGTTAGAGATTACGCTCAAGTTAAAGGAGATGGAATCATTTCTAATAAAATTACCCAGATGGCCTTGACGGCTTTACAAGTTGATAAGCATGGATTAGATGAAATGGATAACAAGATTTTAATTGCCATTATAGACAAATACAAAGGCGGTCCTGTAGGAATAAATACTTTAGCTACTGTTGTAGGAGAAGAATCGGGAACTATTGAAGAAGTTTACGAACCATTTCTTGTTCAACAGGGTTACATGGTAAGAACTTCCAGAGGAAGAATGGTTACCGAAATGGCATACAAACATTTAAATAAACCCAAAAACGATCTAGGACAACAAGAAATATTTTGAATACTANCCAACGCACCAAAATAATAAAAGAAAAGGCTTTTGATTTAGGNTTTTCNCATGTAGGTATTTCAAAAGCAGGGTTTTTAGAAAANGAAGCTCGNNACTTAGAAAGTTGGCTAAATAACGATTTTCATGGTAAAATGTCTTACATGGAAAATCATTTTGATTTAAGAACAGATCCAACTAAACTTGTCCCAGGAGCAAAATCCGTAATTACTTTTATATACAATTANTATTCTCCTATAAAACAAAAAGACAAGCAAGCTCCTAAAATATCTATGTATGCCTACGGTACNGACTACCATAAAGTAATTAAAAAAAAACTTAAAGAGTTACAATATTTTATAAAAGAAAATTTTGGAGATATTAATATAAGAGGATTTGTAGATTCAGCTCCNGTCATGGATAAGGCATGGGCTGAAAAATCTGGTTTGGGATGGGTTGGAAAGCATAGTAATCTTATAAACAAGGAAAAAGGTTCTTATTTCTTTATAGCAGAATTAATCATAGATCTAGAATTAGATACTGATTTGCCAATTAAAGATTATTGCGGAACATGTACCAAATGTATAGACGCATGTCCTACGGATGCTATAATTAAGCCATATGTTGTAGATGGTTCAAAATGTATTTCTTACTTAACAATAGAGCTGAAAGATGAAATTATNCCTGATGAATTTAATGGGAAAATGGACAACTGGATGTTTGGATGTGATGCTTGTCAGGAAGTATGCCCATGGAATAGATTCTCATCTGCCCACAAAGAACCTTTATTTGAGCCGTCATTAGATTTAATTAATTTAACTAAGAAGGAATGGAAAGAGTTAGATGAGGAGATTTTTGAAAATTTATTTAAAAGTTCTGCTGTCAAAAGAACAAAGTTTAAAGGGTTAAAAAGGAATATAAATTTTTTAAATAAATGATTTTGAGATTTCATTGGATAACATTACTTATGATCTATCTAGTCATTGTAGCTGGATCAATTGTTCGTATAACAGAATCTGGTATGGGCTGCCCAGACTGGCCGAAGTGTTTTGATCAATATATTCCACCAACAGACATNAGTCAGCTACCAAAAAATTATCAATTATATTACTCCTCAAAAAGAGAAAAAAAAATAAAAAAATTTACTTCTTTTTTGACCAATATTGGCCTTGAAGAAAAAGCAGTTTTAATTCAAGCAGATAAATCTTTGCTTTACGAGCAACCTTTTAATGTTTGGAATACTTGGTTAGAATATATAAATAGACTTATTGGCGCACTAGCTGGAATATTTATTTTTATAGGNTTNTTATTTGCACTNTTNNCCAAGCGNNAAAAANGNTTAAGAATNTTTTTNGGTTTGGGATTGATTTTATTAACTCTTTTTCAAGCTTGGTGGGGNTCCATGGTAGTTGCCACCAATATTGTGCCATGGGTTTTAACAGTTCATNTGGCAATTGCNNCTATAATGATATTATGGCAGATTATTATTATTTCTGTCTGGTCAGATTCCGCTGAAGTCATTCCAAGAAAATTAAAAATAATTGCATATATAGGATTAGTATTTTTTTTATNNCAAATTATTTTGGGAACACAAGTAAGACAAATCGTGGACNATTGGTTGGAATCTAACTCAAAAAACGAATTAATTTTTCAAGATTTCAGCTTATTTCTTTCTCANAGGACATTGGCATTATCCATAGTTATTTATAGTATTATCCTAGGATGCTATGTATTCNTAAGAAAAATTAATCTTATTGAAATTTACTTATTTGTTATATGTGTTTTGGTTGAAGCATTGGTTGGTAAAGTTCTTGCAGATTTTAATTTNCCAGCTTTACTTCAGCCAATTCATCTTTTATTAGCAATGATATCTTTTGGNTGCTTGGCAAGGATAGTAGTTAATTACNAANTAGATAAAACGTGAAATACTTTCTTCCAGTNTTCTTATTGTTTTTTTTGNGTTGTAATCAANAGCCAATATCTATTTATTCCAATATAGATGGATTAAATCATGAAGAAATTTTAAATGGTCCTGAAACTTTAGAAAAACACTCGTTAGAATTAATTTACAAAATTGACACCAACCTAAGCCAAGANAATTTTAAATTTCTAATTGAAGCATTGAATAAAAGTTCTAATGAACTCAGCCCATATTATTTTAACGCATTAACTTTCTATTGTAATAACTTAAAAATTAATCAGAAGCTAGAATTAGAAGCAGCACTTTTTAATTATTTTNTTCACCACCCAAAACTATATATNTCTGGGATTAAAAAAATGGAAATTCAATACAGTGATTGTTTTCTAATTGCTATATCCTCATATATCCAAGAATATTTATCTCAAAATGAAATTACCATTATTAGCATGAAAAATCTTGCTTATAAATATTGTAAAGATTGCAGCAATGAAGAAATTAAATTTATTTACGATTATTTAGATCTATCAAATAACTTTCAAAAATAATAATTATTTACTNTTTAAAAAGACATAAGGAATTAACATTTCCTCCATAGAAATTCCTCCATGCTGGAATGTATCGTTGTATAGAGTAGCAAATTGGTGGTAATTATTTGGNTAGACAAAAAAGTTATTTTCTTTTGCNAAAACATAAGAGCTACTCAAGTTGTTTTTTGGAAGCATTATCTCATGTGGATTTAAGTTTTCCATAACATGTTTCTTATTATAAGATAGATTTTTAGAAACCTTATATCTCATATTACTATTGGTTTGTTTTGGCCCCATTATTTTTGTAGGATTTTTAACTCTAATTGTACCATGGTCTGTTGTTAAAAACAATTTGGAAGATCTTTCACTCATCCTTTTCATCATTTCATACAGTGGTGAGTGTTTAAACCAACTAAGGGTTAAAGATCTATANGCAGATTCATCTTCGGCAAGCTCCTTTATAACCTCCATTTCANTTCTTGCATGTGATAGTGTATCTACAAAATTGTAGACTATAGTATTTAAATTATTTTGGAGTAAATTATTAAAATTACTTAACAGTTTTTTCCCCTTACTTAGATTGGTTATTTTATTGTAAGAGAATTTNCCNGTAATAGAATTCCTNTTTAGGTTTTCATTTAAGAAAAATTCTTCGTGTAAGTTTTTACCTTCATTTTCATCTTCATCTACCCACTTATCTGGAAATTTATTTTTAATTTCTAGCGGCATAAGTCCTGAAAACAAAGAGTTTCTTGCATACTGAGTAGTTGTTGGAAGAATACTACAGTATATCTCCTCCTTTTCTATATCAAATAACTCTTCAATTAAAGGTTTAATTATCAACCATTGGTCATACCTTAAATTGTCTATAACAATTAGAAAGTAAGATTCNTTATTTAATTTTGGGAAAAGTTCCTTTTTTAAAAGATTGTGACTTGTAATATATTCCNTGTCATTTAACNAATCAATATAGTTTTTGTCAATGTATTTACTAAATAATTGGTTAGCTTCTTCNTTCTGCATGTCAAATATTTCATACATGTTTTCATCTGACATTTCAAGTTGANGTTCCCAAAAATTTAATTTTTTAAANAGAGCTATCCATTCATTTAAATCCATTGAATTANTCAAGTCATTGCTAATTCCTCTAAAATTTTGTTGATAGGATAAAGAATTGGTTTCACTAATAAGTCTTTTGCCATCCAANATTTTTTTAATTACCATCAATATTTGATTAGGATTGACAGGCTTTATTAAGTAATCTGAAATTTGTTTACCTATTGCTTCCTCCATTATCATCTCCTCCTCACTTTTAGTAATCATTACAACTGGTGTATTAGGATTCCATATTTTTATTTCCTCTAGAGCTTTTAGCCCACTGATTCCTGGCATATTTTCATCCAAAAAAACTAAATCAAAGCTATTTTTTTTAAACTCTTCAACCGCTTCATTTCCTGAGTTTACNGGTGATATATTATGCCCCTTATTTTCTAAAAAAATAAGATGNGCCTTTAAACTATCAATTTCGTCGTCTGCCCAAAGTATTCTTGCCACTTATTTAATGATTTAATTAGATTTGTTTTTTAACTTATGATTAATATGCGAAAAAATCAAGTAANTAAAATATTAAACGATCCAGTTTATGGTTTTATTACACTAAATAAAGGAATTTTATTGAATATTGTTGACCATCCTTTTTTTCAAAGGCTTTCACGGATNAAACAGCTTGGGTTAACTTATTTAGTTTATCCAGGGGCTCATCATACAAGATTTCACCATGCTATTGGTGCTGCACATCTTATGGGACAAGCNATTCATACCTTACAAGAAAATGGTTTTTTTATTTCTGAAGAAGAACGAACATCTGTAACACTTGCTATTTTATTGCACGACATTGGTCACGGACCATTCTCCCATGCCTTAGAACATAGTTTTGTGGAGGGAATTANCCATGAAAATATTTCTAGTTTATTTATGAATTCTNTAAATAANGANTTGGATGGNGCTTTAGACATGGCAATTGAAATATTTGATAATAGGTATCCTAAAAAATTTTTACACCACCTTGTTTCCTCACAATTAGACATGGACAGATTGGATTACTTGAAAAGAGATAGTTTTTTTACCGGAGTATCTGAGGGGGTAGTCAGTAATCAGAGAATTATTAAAATGTTCTCGATTGTTAATGANGAAATTGTAATTAAAGAAAAGGGCATTTATTCAATAGAAAAATTTATTGTAGCAAGAAGGTTAATGTATTGGCAAGTTTATTTACATAAAACTGTGCTTTCAGCAGAATTTCTTTTGGCTAAAATATTAGAAAGAGCTAGAGAGATTTTACTTTCTGGATCAAAATTATTTGTTGTCCCAAGCCTTAAAATTTTACTCAGTCAAAAAATCACANCTGATAATATTTCTCAAATCGATTTCCTAAAGTCCTTTTCTAAAGTAGATGATTATGATGTTTTTACATGTNTGAAGATTTGGTGCGATAGTCAAGACAAAATCTTATCTAGTTTAAGTAAAATGATGATTGAGAGGAAGCTGCCAAAAGTGAAAATAAGTACTCAAAAATTTTCANTAGAAGAATTAGAAAATTGTAAATCCATNCATCAAAAAAATCTCGGTTTTAATAATGAGGAAATGAACTATTTTGTTTATCAAAAAGAAATGGAAAACAATGCCTACGATCCAAGGAAAGATGAAATAAAAATCTTATTCAATGATGGTTCATTAAAAGATATTACCCAAGCATCTGATAATTTAAATATTAGTGCCTTAGCAAAATCCGTTAAAAAGTATTATTTATTTGCACCTTACTTTTGATTTATTGTGAGATTCTAATCATAATGCTTAATTTTAACTATTAATGAANTTCAATTCTCAACAAATAGCAGANTTAGTAAATGGTGATATTGAAGGAGATAAGAANGCAGAGGTTAATTTTTTTTCTAAGATTGAAGATGCGCAACCTTTCTCTTTGACCTTTTTAGCCAATCCTAAATACGAATCTTTTATTTATAATACTAAGGCAAGTATAGCACTTGTCAACTCAGATTTTACCCCGTCAAAACCTATTCCTTCTACCTTAACTCTAATTAAAGTAAACAATGCGTATGAGAGTTTNGCGAAATTATTAAACTATTACGAAAATATTGATACTCCAAAAANAGGAATTGANGAACCAGTATTTATTCACAAAACTGCAAAAATTGGCAAGTCTGTATATATTGGGCCATTCACTTATATTGGTGAAGATGTAGTAATAGGAAATAAAGTTCAGATATCTTCGAATTGTCATTTTGACAAAGGATGTAAAATAGGAGAAAACACTAAAATTTATTCTGGGGTTAAATTCTATGNTAAATCNCAAATAGGAAGTAATTGTGTATTTCATTCTGGTGCTGTAATTGGATCCGATGGTTTTGGCTTTGCTCCAAACAAAGAAAATCAATACCAGAAAATAATTCAAATAGGAAACGTCATAATAGAAGATCATGTTGAAATAGGTTCAAATACTGTTATTGATAGAGCAACTATGGGATCTACTATTATTCGAAAAGGGGTTAAAATTGACAATCTTGTACAAATTGCCCATAATGTGGAAGTCGGAGAAAACACTGTTATTGCTGCTCAAACTGGCGTTTCAGGTTCTTCTAAAATAGATAACAATGTCATGATTGGCGGTCAAGTTGGGATTGCAGGTCATTTGAAAATTTCCAAAGGAACGAAGATCGCAGCTCAAAGTGGTATTTCTAAATCAATTCTCAAAGAAAATACCGTTCTTCAAGGAACACCAGCTTTTTCTTCNAATGATTTTAAAAGNAGTTATGTTTTATTTAAAAACTTCCCTGAATTAAAAAAACAAATTGAAGATCTAGTAAAAGAAATTAATAAAATCTAAGTGTCAGGTAACCAAAAAACATTAAATAGCTCAATTGAGTTTAAAGGAGTTGGACTTCATACAGGANAAAATGTACATATGGTCATTGAGCCTGCTAAAATAAATCATGGGGTAAAGTTCCAAAGAATAGATTTAGAAAACCAACCTATTTTGCCTGCAGATATTAACTTNGTTACCGATACTAAAAGAAGTACAACTCTAGAAAAAGACAATGTTAAAATAGTCACCGTTGAGCATTTAATGTCTGCATTATATGCGNTAGGAGTTAATAATCTATTAATTAAAATGGACAGCTCTGAAGTCCCAATTTTGGATGGTAGCGCAAAGTNTTTTGTTGAGGAGATTCAAAAAGTAGGATTAAAAGTTCAAGATGCATCTTTAAAATATATTGACCTTCCAAATCCAATTCATTATACTGACCCAGATTCAGGTTCTGAAATTATATTTGTTCCTGCAAATAATTTTATCATTTCTGTAGTTTTAGATTATCAGAATCTTGCACTAGGAACTCAATATGCTGAAATTAGAGACTTAAAAGATTATTCAACAGAAATAGCACCTTGTAAAACTTTTGTTTTTCTAACTGAACTAGAGAAATTATCAAATGCAAATCTTATAAAAGGGGGAGGNTTGGAGAATGCCATTGTTGTAGTAGATAGAGAAGGCACTAAATCTTCAGAGATAAAAAAACTAGCCCATCTTTTNGGTAAAGATGATTCTGACATTAAAATTAATGGAAATATATTAAACAATTGTGAAATGCAGTTTCANAACGAACNTGCAAGACATAAATTATTAGACGTTATTGGAGATTTAGCTTTAATTGGAATGCCAATAAAAGGACACATAATCACCAAAAAACCGGGCCATAAANTAAACACCTCATTTGCTCAAATACTTAAAAAAGCTATGAAAAATCAAGAAAAACTACCTAGACAATTTGACCTAAATAAAAAGCCACTTTATGACATTTCAGAAATCGAAAAAATGCTGCCTCATAGATATCCATTTTTACTAATAGATAAAATCATGGAAATTAGCGATGATGGAATTNTNGGTGTTAAGAATGTTACTATGAATGAAAATTATTTCATGGGNCATTTTCCTAAGAATCCANTAATGCCTGGAGTTTTACAAATTGAAGCAATGGCCCAAACCGGTGGTATATTTTCTCTTAGTAAGGTTAAAGATCCACATCTATACACTACCTACTTTATGAAAATTGACAATGTAAAGTTTAAAAGAAAAGTTATNCCTGGAGATACTGTAGTTTTTGAATTAAAGTTATTGTCTCCAATAAGAAGAGGCTTGGTGCATATGGGCGGAAAGGGCTATGTAAATGGAGAAGTGTGTATTGAAGCAGAAATGCTGGCTCATGTTACTAAGGACAGAACTGAAAAATAAGTTTATAATTTCTTTTTTTTAATTTCAAATCAATGACAAATCATATGTTAACAAACATTCACCCAAAAGCAAAAATTGGGAAAAATGTAATAATTGAGCCTTTTGCAACGATTTACGAAGATGTGGTAATAGGAGATAACTGCTGGATTGGATCCAGTGCAGTTATTATGGATGGTGCTAGAATAGGAAATAATTGTAAAATTTTTCCTGGAGCTATAATTTCAGCTGAATCACAAGACTTAAAATACAATGGTGAATATGCTACTACAGAAATAGGAGATAATACAACCATTCGTGAATATGTTACAATTCACAAGGGTACTTCGGATAAGAAAACAACCATAGTTGGTAATAATTGTTTGTTAATGTCATATGTACATGTTGCTCATGATTGCATTATAGGAGATAATGTGGTAATAGCAAATTTAGTGCAGTTAGCTGGTCATGTTATTGTTGGGAATTGGGTTATAATTGAAGGAACCGCTGCAATTCAGCAATTTGTTAATATCGGAGAACATTCATTTATTGCAGGAGGTTCTTTGGTTCGTAAAAATGTCCCTCCGTATGTAAAGGCTGCAAGAGAGCCACTTTCCTATATTGGAGTAAATACTATTGGTTTAAGAAGACGAGGGTTTAACGACCAACAGATTATTAATATTGAAGATATTTATAGAGTAATCTACGTTCAGAATAGCAATATGACTACTGCATTAAGAGTAGCAGAACTAGAAGTTCCTGTTTCAGATGAAAAAGAAGTTGTTCTAGAATTTATAAGAAATTCAACAAAAGGAATAATGAGAGGGTTGAGTTAAAGTTTAAATATCTGATTTTATAACCTGTATTACTTCATAAGTATTTCTATCACACAAATAAGCAATTAATGAAAGATTTTCGATATTAAATGTTGGAAATAGAGAAGGGTCAGGAAGTTCATAAGTGAAATCATTGTAAACTACAGTATTTTCATCTACTAATCCACCATCATTAATTAAAGTTCCCCAAGTTCCGTTGATATTATCTGACAAAACTGAGTGATGATGATAGTTGGTATCTACTACTCCGGCATCAAATTTTTGAGGAGATACAACTTCATTTCTAATTAAGTAAATTATTAAATGAAAATCACCTGAAATAGGGCTTAAAAATGAAGTCTCTGTATGAATAAATAATCCATTGGTTGATTCGAAATAGTTCCTTTTTAACTGAATATTTGCAATTAGAGGTTTGTTAATTTCATTATTTACTCCATTAACCCACTCAGTAGCTAAATACCATACACTTCCAGAAAGACCTTGACTATTTCTATTAATTGTTCCCATTGGATTTCCTAGGAATCCTGTCATCTCACTAACATATTCATCCCCTGCATCTGTTCTATAGTTATTCAAATATAAACCATCGGTTTCCTGAAAAGACCCATCTGCACTGGCATGTATAGAAGCAACAATAACATTCTTAATAGAATCGCGTTCAAGAGATTTAGCTATCTGTGCCGCTGCTGGGCAATTTGTGCATTTATGGCCAGTATAGTCTTCTAGCAATATCCCTTTTGTATTGGTGTTTTCTCCCCAATTACTTGATGGGTTGGATACGTCATAAGGATAATTAGATGGATCACCAGGATAAAGGCTCCAATCATATTTTCCAAATTCTTCTGGCAAAGGACTTTCTATCTTATCACATGATAAAATTGTAATTAATAAAATAAACCCAAAATAATTTTTCATTTTAAAAACTTGAAGTAAAAGAAATTGTTAATCCATTAGATGCGGGTACGGTTCTACAAACACCGCCTACACAAAAAACACCAGCTCTTTGTTTACCATATTGTAACGAGAATCTGTGAGAACCATTTATGTAACCTCCTGAAATTAAACCGTAATGAATTCTTTTTTCAATATTTTTATTACCGTAATTATATTGGTCTAAAATTGCTAAATACCAATGAGGACTAAAAGTATATTCTATTTGTCCGAAAGCCCAATTTCCTTTGTCTTGTTCAGTCCACAAACCTTGAGTTTCAAATCTTAAAGAATGGTATCTATTTATTTTATAGGTTAAATCTAAAACCAAAATTTGGGCATAGATCATTTTATAATAACCAGCTACTTTTACTGCATCATCGTTAAATTTAAAATTGAAATAATTTAAATTTATTTTAAGTTTTTTATTGATTTTTCTTTTAACCTCTATATTAAAATCTTGGAATAGTAGACTGTCAGATTTTGCAAAATATCTAGTTGTATAGCTAGTTCTGGCTCCATCCATATCGTCAATAAATGTTCTTTCAGGAGTGTAGTCTGTAGCAAAATTTATTGAAACAGATGTTCCATATTTCCCCCCAACAAGTGTTTTTTTTGGAATTTTAAATAAAACATCTGCTTGGTAGGCAATTTCACCATAAAAATTAGTAGCATAAGGATAAAGTGTTGCAGCAAGGTTATAAGTATGTTGTTTAGTTAGAGCTGGTAAATATCCAATTAATAGGTCTGTTGGACCAACATTAACATTGGTGGATCTCCATAACATATTGTCCATATGTTTTGCTGAGAAATCTACTGCAAATCCTTTAGTAGAATAACCCAAATTAAATAATAAACCTTCTCCATTTTTATAGATATAGTTGAAGTTTTCATTCAGATTATCTGGGTAAGGGTCATTTATTTTATGGACATATTCACCGTTAAAACGGATTTTATTATATCTTAAATTAAATCTTATTGACGATGATCCAACATTTTTAGGCAGATTAAATATTGGCGTCTTATTATCATCATTGAATTTGCTAACAAAACTAGTTCCAATGGAGCCCTTAAGCTTTGAATTTTTCGAAGAGTCTTCAAATAATTCATTAAGATTAAACTCCCCATCAATGGCTCTTACAATACCATTTCCATTTACCAATCCATCTACAAACATATGTCTTTGTTTGCCAATCATTCCTTTAAGATAAATACCCTTTAAAGGTTCGTAAGTGAGTTTAATGCCATCCAATGAGTTATCTATCCCTAACTGCCTTTCTTCATAAGCCCTGAATATCATCCCACTACCAAACTGATCGTAGAAATTTCCAATGGTTACTCCAACATTATCATTTTGCCAAGAGATATAACGGTAACCAATTCCAGTTCCAGAAAACGAAGTTGGGTAACCCTCCAATGTGTTTAGGTAACTTTCGTATCTGATCCCTGCTCTAAAATCTCCTTTTTGAAAATTTATATTTGCAAACCCGTTAAAACCATAAAGATGGTCTGGAAGTGCAGCATTTATAAGAGTATCTTTTTGGTAATATTGACCAATTGCTTGTATGTTTCCAGAAATTACTCCAGGCGAGATTTCTTGACTAAAGAAATTGGCAGATAAATTAAATACTAAAAAAAATAAAATTATTTTTTTCATTTAGCAATTTTAACGAGTTCTTCGTAAAGTTCCTCTTCATCTCCTGGGGAATAATTATTGTGATTCCAGACAATTTTACCATTCCCAGCTACTAAGAAAGTATGGGGAACATTATTAACATTCATAGCCCTTTTGAGATCTCCATTTGGATCTAATAAAATCAAATATTCCCAACCTTGAGCATTAATATATGGCTCTACTCTTGAGCTTGACCGTGCATCATCAATAGAAACTGCAATCAATTTAACCCCAGTTTCTTTAGTCCAATCATCGTAATTTTCTGCGATTGTATTTAATTCTAATTTGCATGGCTTGCACCATGTTGCCCAAAAACTAATAATTATTGGTTTACCGTTATTACTAAATTTAGATAGGTTTTTAGTAACTCCATTCAAATCTTTTAAATTTATGTTAGGGAGTTGACAATAACCAATTGAAATAATTAAACTTAAACTAAGAGAGAAAAAAAATTTATTCATAAATATATAACTGATTTTAAATCATTTATTAATAGTTAAATCGAATATAATTCAATCTACGTTCTATAAAAATAGAATTATTTACTAGAAATAACCATAATTCATAATGTAAAATTTATTGCATCATAATTGAAAAAATCATCATTTGTATTTTGTTCAAACTAACTCTTAGTTTTTTTAGTTTATATCCTATTTTTATTAGTCCAGTCCATCAAATTTCAAAACCATTGAATATAATAACCTAACATAGTAATATTTAAATTATTTTATTCTCCATTGTTTTTCAATTTTGAACGAACTAAAACTATTTCATTTAAGTTATTACTTCTCATTGTATTTACAAACTATCTTTTTCATTAACAACATTTTGTTACACAATTAGTAAGAATTTGTGTATCGTATTGTTTACAGTTGTTTAAATTAGTTGATTATATTGAATTTATGTCAGAAAAATTATTAAAAAAGGATGCCCTAGATTACCACAGTTCGGGAAGAAAGGGCAAAATTGAGGTGATTCCAACAAAACCATATTCTTCCCAAAGAGATTTATCATTGGCATATTCTCCAGGAGTCGCAGAACCATGTTTAGTAATTAATAAAGATAAAGACAAAGTGTATAAGTATACCGCAAAAGGAAATTTGGTTGCAGTAATTTCTAATGGAAGTGCTGTTTTGGGCTTGGGAGATATTGGAGCAGAAGCTTCAAAACCAGTAATGGAAGGAAAAGGGTTACTTTTTAAAATATTTGCTGATATTGATGTCTTTGATATAGAAGTTAATGAAACAAATATTGATAAATTTATAGATACTGTTAAAGCAATTTCCCCAACATTTGGTGGAATTAATTTAGAAGATATCAAGGCCCCAGAAGCTTTTATAATTGAAGAGCGGTTAAAAAAAGAATTGGATATTCCTGTGATGCATGACGATCAACATGGGACAGCAATTATCTCTTCTGCAGCATTATTAAATGCTTTAGAAATTGCAAACAAAAAAATTGAAAAAGTTAAGGTTGTAGTAAGTGGAGCAGGTGCTTCTGCTCAGTCATGCGTAAAGCTCTATCTATCTTTAGGAGTTAAGAAAGAAAATATTTTCATGTTTGATTCAAAAGGTTTAATCCACTCTAAAAGAAAGGATTTAGATGATAATAAAAAGTTATTTATTCAAAATAGTAAAGATATTTCCTTGGAAAAAGCATTTGTAAATGCAGATGTTTTTCTAGGGCTTTCTAAAGGGGGAATTGTTCAACCTAATATGATAAAAAGTATGGCAAAAAACCCAATAGTTTTTGCTTTAGCAAATCCAAATCCTGAAATTGAATACGATCTTGCTTTAAAAACTAGAGAAGATGTAATAATGGCTACAGGAAGATCCGATCACCCAAACCAAGTAAATAACGTACTTGGATTTCCATATATATTTCGTGGAGCATTAGATGTTAGAGCTTCAAAGATTAATGAGGAAATGAAACTCGCAGCAGTTACTGCGATTGCAAAGTTAGCTAAAGAGCCAGTGCCTGATGAAGTTAATGAAGCGTATGATGCTAAAATCATTTCATTTGGACGAACACAAATTATTCCAAAACCTCTTGATCCAAGATTAATTTTCTGGGTCGCTCCTGCGGTAGCCAAGGCTGCCATAGAATCTGGAGTTGCTAAAGAGCCAATTAAAGATTGGGAAAAATATGAGTTAAAACTAATGCAACGTTTAGGACTGGATAATAAATTCATTAGAAATCTAACTTCTAAAGCTAAAAAAAGTCCTAAAAAAGTAGTTTTTGCAGAAGCTGACCACTATAAAATTTTAAAAGCTGCGGAGATGGCTCTTGAAGAGGGAATTGCAATTCCAATTTTACTTGGAAAGAAACATAATATTCAAAAAAAAATTGATCAATACAATTTAGGGTTATCTAATTGTGAAATCATTGATCCACGAAATGAAAGTGAATTAAAACACAGGGAAATATTTGCAGAAATTTTACATAAAAAGAGAAAACGTAGAGGGCTAACTTTTTATGAAGCAAAAAAATTAATGAGGGAAAGGAATTATTTTGCTGCTGCAATGGTAGAAACTGGGATGGCAGATGTAATGATTTCTGGACTAACAAGGAGCTATAAAGATTCAATTCGCCCTGCTTTAAGAGTTATTGGTGTTGAAAAAGGGCTTAATAAAATAGCAGGAATGTACATTTTAATAAGTAAAGATGGTCCAATGTTTTTTGCAGATACTACAGTCAACATTAATCCATCAGTCGAAGAGATTATAGATATAACTCTTTTGGTTGCTAGAACAGTAAAACAATATAAAATAAAACCTAAAATTGCTATGTTGAGTTATTCAAATTTTGGCTCTAATGAAGGGGCAGACGCAATTAAAATGAGAGAAGCAACTCAAATTTTGCATGAAAATCATCCTGGGTTAGTTGTAGATGGAGAATTACAGGCGAACTTTGCAGTTAATAACGAATTGATTAATGATTTTTTCCCTTTCTCTTTACTGTCAGGCCAAAATACTAATACTTTAATTTTTCCAAATTTAAGTGCTGGTAATATTGCTTATAAGTTGGTTAAAGAAATGGGCGATAGAGAAGCTATTGGGCCTGTATTACTTGGCATGAAAAAACCTGTTCATGTTCTTCAAATAGGTTCCTCAGTACGAGAGATACTAAATATGATTACTCTAGGAGTAGTAGATGTTCAAAACCGTAAATAATTATGATAGCGCATATTGAAGGAATTTTAGAATCAAAAATACCGACTCATGTAGTAATTGATGTAAATGGAGTTGGCTACCTGTTAAATATTTCATTGAATACTTATGATGCACTTCCATCAAAGGGGAAATTAAGGCTATTTACTCACTTAATTGTAAGAGAGGATGCACATATTTTATTTGGATTTTCAGAAGAGGAAGAGAGAATGATGTTCAGAGAACTAATCAATGTTTCTGGAGTTGGTGCAAGTACAGCTTTAATGGTATTATCATCTATGAAACCTGGTGAGGTCGCTCGAGCAGTAGATCAAAGTGATGTAAATGCTTTTAAAAGTGTAAAGGGAATTGGATTGAAGTCTGCGCAAAGAATTATTGTTGATCTTAAAGGAAAGCTGGATAAAATAGAATCCAACAGCGATTTTTTATCTCCTCAGGGCAATACCTATAAAAATGAAGCGTTATCAGCATTGGTGGTTTTGGGTATCGACAAGAAAAAAGCTTCTAATACAATTGATGAGATATTAAAAAACAATAATATTTCCTCTGTTGAAGAGCTTATTAAAATGACACTTAAAGCTGTTTAAACAGACACATTGTTAAATTATTTTTTTAAAAGTAAAGCAGTTTTATTAATTGTTTTGGTCGTTCTAATAGTACTAAAGACCGAAGCCAAACAATATCCTTATGCCCCAGCCATAGCACTAGATTCTCCGGAAATAGATTTAATTTTCCCAATAAACGACCCTTTAGATCCAACTAATTTCTCATTAGGCTTAATAGATTTTCAACTTCCTTTGAATATTCAAAATAACGTTCAGTACAATCCACTTACTGGACAATACGTATTTAATTCTTTTCTTGGTGATTCTCTTAATTTTAGACCCTCAAGTGAAGTGTCGTTAAACGATTATTTAAAGATGCAACATGAAAAGTCCATGATTGATTTTTGGAAAAAGAATCTGGACGAGATGTCAGACTATAAATATAAAACTGTTGAAGACGAAATTAAAATTAATGAACCTCCAATTAAAAAAATTTTTGGAAGTGATTTTGTTGAAATTAGGCCTCAAGGTTCAGCAGAATTAAGTTTTGGCCTAAATTCTTCTAGAACTGACAACCCAGTACTTCCAGAAAGAAATAGAAAGATGACTACATTCGATTTTGATCAAAAAATACAAATGAATCTCACTGGAAAAATTGGAGATTTAATGGATTTAGGATTTAATTACAATACAGAAGCTACTTTTGATTTTGATAACCAATTGAATTTAGATTATTCTGGAAAAGAGGACGATATTTTACAAAAATTAGAAGCAGGAAATGTTACTCTTCCATTGAATAGTACACTTATTTCAGGAAGTCAGAGTTTATTTGGAATTAAATCAGAATTGAAATTTGGGAAACTCACTGCTACCACTGTTTTGTCTCAACAAAAAGGACAGAAAAAAGAAATTGAAGTTTCTGGAGGAGCTCAACTCAATGAATTCGAGATAAATGCTGACAATTACGAAGAAAATCGTCATTTTTTTCTAAGTTTTTACTATAGAGATACCTACGATCAGTCTATGAGAACTCTGCCTTTGATTACATCTGGTGTTCAAATTCAACGAATTGAAGTTTGGGTTACCAATAGGAATAATTCAGTTCAAAACACAAGAAATATTTTGTGTTTTACAGATTTAGGGGAACCAAAAGTCAATAATTTAGAAAATCAATTATGGAATTCAGGCCCCTTTACAGTTCCTGATAACGGCCACAATAGTCTTTACAATAACATCGTCTCTAATTCCAATATCAGAAATTATGTAAATGCTAGTAACGAACTTTCAAGTCCAAGTTACAATATGGAACAAGGAATAGAATTTGAAAAGGTAGAAAATGCAAGAATGCTTTCTCCAAATGAGTTTACTTACAATTCTGTTTTGGGCTTTATTTCTTTAAATCAGTCCTTGAACAATGATCAAGTTTTAGGGGTCTCTTATCAATATACTTATGCTGGGAAAACTTACCAAGTTGGAGAACTTTCTACAGATGGAGTAGCAGGACAAAATGCTTTATTTTTAAAACTACTAAAGTCTACGGTTAGAAACCCAAAGAAAAAGCTATGGGATTTAATGATGAAGAATGTCTATTCTCTTGGAGCATATCAAGTTGATCCAAATAATTTTAGATTAGATATATGGTATAATAATCCTCTAACATCAATAGATATTAATTACATTCCCAAAACTGGGGTTGATGATAAGCTATTAATTCAACTTTTAGATTTAGATAGACTGAACCAACAGCAACAAATGTACCAAGATGGATTATTTGATTTTATTCCAATAACTTCTAATCAAGGTAAAATTTCCAATGGAGGAACTATAAATCCAAGAAATGGTAGGCTATATTTTACTACTATAGAACCTTTTGGGATAACTTTAAAACAAAAAATGCTAAACGAGGGTATTTCATCAACTATAATTGATAATATAGCTTTTACTCAATTATATGATAGTACCAAAACTGCAGCTCAACAATTGCCAGAAATCAATAGATTTAAAATAAAAGGAATTTACCAGTCCTCAGTTAGCTCGGAAATCTCTTTAAATGCAATGAATATACCACAAGGATCTGTAGTAGTTACTGCCGGTGGTCAAATTTTAATTGAAGGATCTCAATACATGGTAGATTACAATTTAGGAAGGGTAAAGATTTTAGATGATGGAATATTAAGTTCTGGCACACCAATCAAGATTTCTTTAGAGAGTAACTCTTTATTTAGTGTTCAAATGAAGACTCTTCTTGGAACTCATTTAGACTATAAAATAAATAAGGATGCCAATATTGGGGCAACAATTCTAAAATTAAAAGAAAGACCTCTTACCCCAAAGGTTAATGCTGGCGACGAACCAATTTCAAATACTATGCTTGGACTGGATGGAGGCTTTAGAAAAGAAATTCCAGCCTTGACTAAATTAGTGGATATGCTTCCATTTATTGAAACCAAGAAAAAATCTATGGTTAATTTTTCTGGAGAATTAGCTGCTTTAATACCAGGTCATAATAAAGCTATTGACATCACTCAAGAAAACGGCTCTTCATACATAGATGATTTTGAGGGGAGTCAAAGCGCAATTGACATCAGAACTATTAACAATTGGGTTTTAGCTTCAGTCCCTCAAGGACAACCGGATTTATTCCCTGAAGCATCTTTATACAATGATATTAATTATGGGAAAAATAGAGCAAAGTTTTCTTGGTATGTAATTGATCCCTTATTTCATAGTAGAACATCTTCTTTAACCCCAACCCATATTAAAGGTTCTGCTTTCCAAGATAACCATCTTATGAGACAAGTACTTGTTGATGAGGTTTTCCCAAATAAACAATTAGGTACTGGTCAGTTAACCAATATTCCAGTTTTTGATATTTCTTACTATCCCAAAGAAAGAGGCCCATATAATTTTGATGTAGAATCTAATAATTACTCTTCCGGAATTGACCCTTCTAGCGGTGAATTAAATGATCCAGAAACAAGATGGGGAGGAATTATGAGAACATTAACAACCAATGATTTTGAAGCTGCAAATATTGAATTTATTCAGTTCTGGGTTATGGACCCTTTTAACGAAGATTCAGAGAATAGTTCTGGAGGTGAGTTTTACTTTAATCTTGGAAATGTTTCAGAGGATTTATTAAGAGACGGCAGAAAGGCATTTGAAAACGGGTTGCCACCAGATGGGGATTATGATACATATTCAAGCGAATTGGAATATACTTCTTGGGGTGTTGTTCCAAATACTCAAGTAGTTGTCAATGCATTTGATAATAACTTATCTTCTAGGCAATTTCAAGATGTCGGGTTTGATGGATTATCTGACAATCAAGAACTCTCTTATTTCAATAATTATGTTGCCAAAATTCAAAATCATATTTCCGATCCAAATATTCTATCTAACTTTTTAAATGACCCGTCTGCAGATAATTTCAATTATTATCGAGATGACGATTATGACCAAGAAGAGCTAAGCATTAGAGATAGATATAAAAACTATAACAGTCCAGAGGGAAATTCTCCTACCTCTGAAATGTCGGATACTATGAATGCAGACCGTTATCCAACTTCAGCTTCTACTCTTCCTAATGTAGAAGATATAAACTTGGATAATAATCTAAGTGAATCTGAGAGTTATTTTCAATATAAAATTGATTTTAAGTCCAACAAAATGGAAGTAGGTAAAAACTTTATTACTGATAAGGTTCTCTATATAGATCCAGACACTCAAAAAGAAGTTTATTGGTACCAATTTAGAGTTCCTGTCACCTCATTTTCAAAAAGAGTAAATGATATTCAGGATTTCAGATCTATAAGATTTATAAGAATGTTTTTACATGGATGGAGTGAAAATGTAACTCTACGATTTGCAAGACTGGAACTTATAAGGGGAGAATGGAGAAGATATTTGGGGAGTTTATTGTCTAATGGAGAATTCATTCAGAATGAAGAAGCCAATACTTTTTTTAATNTTAGTGCAGTTAACCTTGAAGATAANGGAACTAGAGATCCAATCAACTATGTTTTNCCTGAAGGAATAATNAGAGAAACTAATTATCAAACAGCAAATTTAGCTCAGCAAAATGAACAAAGTTTGGTTTTAGACGTTTGCGGNTTGAAAGATGGCGATTCNAGAGCAATTTATAGAAATGTAAATTTAGANATTAGAAATTATAATAAAATTCAAATGTTTGTTCATGGAGAATCCAATGCTGGCTCGGACCCCATTAACGACAACGAAGCCACTATNTTTATAAGATTAGGAACAGATTTTGTTTCCAATTATTATGAATATGAAATGCCAATTAAAGTCTCTTCATGGGGTGACAATGCTGCAAGTTCTGTCTGGCCTGAGGAAAATAATATGACAGTTAATTTAAACCATTTAAAAGATTTAAAAAAGAATAGAAACTTTACTGAATCTAGCAATTTTGAAAGATTTACAAGAAAAGACCCCGACAATTCTAGTTCTAATATTACAGTGTTAGGGAATCCCAATTTACAAGGTTTAAAGACAATAATGATTGGGATAAGAAACCCTAAAAGTAATGATCCAAATAACCAATGGAAACCGGATGACGGCTTAGAAAAATGTCTAGAAGTATGGGTTAATGAATTAAGACTTAGTGATTTTAATGAAAATGGTGGTTGGGCCGCAATTGGAAGAATGACTGCAAATTTAGCGGATTTTGCAGATTTAGCTGTTTCAGGAAACTACTCTACTCCGGGTTTTGGAAGCATAGAAAAAAGGGTTAGTGAAAGACAACAAGAATTTATATATGGATTGGATGCTTCAAGTACTGTAAATTTGGATAAATTTTTTGGAGATCAATCTGGAATAAATTTACCTATGTATGTAGGTTATTCAAGGAATGTAATTAAACCTCTTTACGATCCATTAAGTCCAGATCTTTTGTTTGAAAAAGGAGCTAATGAAGAAGAGATTTTTTGGAACGAAAGGTTTTATAATGGAATTGATTTAACAGAAAGAAAGTCAATTAATTTTACAAATATNAAGTTTGACAATAAGAAAAAAAGTAGATCTTCAAAAAAAGAAGTTTCAAAAAAACTTANTTCAAAATTATCCTCTAATGAAGATATCCAAGAAAAGCAAGAAATTTCTAGTACAGCAAAAGAAAAAAAGATTAAAAAAAGCACCAACAAAATAGCATTACCATGGGATATTTCAAATTTTAGCTTAAGTTATTCTTTCACAGAGCTATCTCATAGAGATATCAACACACGTCAGGACCTACAAAGAAATTATCTTGGATCAGTAAATTATTTATATANTAGTAANGTAACCCCGTTTGAACCTTTCAAGAAAAATTCCTTTATTAGAAAGTCAAAGTGGCTAAGATTTGTAAGAGATTTTAATATTTACTTACTCCCAAAACAAATTGCGGTAAGATCAAATATGAACAGGACTTACAATATCTTTTCTACNAGATATAATTTCCCAGGAGGAGAAAACTTTGAAGTTCCTCAATTTGGGAAACAGTTTAATTGGGATAGGAACTATGATTTTAAATACGATATCACTAAGAATTTAAAGTTTGATTTACAGGCGACNAATGGTGCATTTGTTAGAGAAACACCAGGTAAGATTGATTACGGAATATTTGGTTACGATGACGAGTTAGATCAAGAATTAGTAAATAATAGTCTCCGAACATTTGGAGAGAATATGAATTATAATCATATTGGCAATCTATCATTTAAATGGCCTTTTAAGAAATTTCCTTTAACAGATTGGATATCCTTAACTACTAGATATACGGGGAATTTCGACTGGACTAGAGCTCCTCTTGCCTTNGATAATGATACACTTTCAGTAGGAAATATTATTCAAAACTCTAGAGTAATTGCATGGTCTGGAAAATTAAATTTCATAACACTTTACAATAAAGTTCCTTACTTAAAGAAAGTAAATAAAAAATACGGTAACTCAAGGATGACAAGAGCAAGAAGTAATACGACCAAGGGGGACTCCAACTCTACTAGGGATGANGAGGAAAAGCAAAAAAANGAGAAACTAAAAGGAATCAAGATATTAGATCAATTTGCTAGAGTTTTAATGTCTATAAAAAGTGTAAACGCAACCTTTAATACCAATGATGGAATTATGCTTCCTGGTTATGCTAATAAGTCCAGTATTTTAGGAATGGACGATAAATGGATAGCTCCCGGAATGGAATTTATTGCTGGAGGTTANCAAGAAAGAGATATGCTGGGTAATAAAACTAATTTCATTTTTGCCAATCACGCAGCTGAAAATAATTGGTTAGTAGATACTAATAATTACCAATATATAAGTACTCAATACGCTGTGAACCATACAGAAAACATGACTTTTAAGGCGTCCGTAAAACCAATTAAAAGTTTAAGAATTGACCTTTCTGCAGATAGAAACTTAATGGAGAATAGGACTTCTAATTTAGGAATTGGAGATAATAATTCATTTGCTTTATTAAATAATCAGTTCAATGGNTCTTTCAGCACCTCTACCATTTCATGGAAGACAGCTTTTAGTCAAGACGTTATGAATGATACAACTTTAAGTAATCAAATTTGGAAAAACTTGCTTTCTTACCGTTCTGAAATATCTTCAATATTGTCACAGTCTAACCCTAATGCCTCNAATAATTTNGAAAATACTGGTTACTATTCGGGATATGATAGTACGCAGCAAGATGTAATAATAGGTGCTTTTATGTGTGCTTATTTGGGAGAATCACCTACTTTAAATAATATAAATCCTTTAAGTCAAAGGATTCCACTACCTAATTGGAGAGTTACTTTTGATGGGTTAGGTAAANTTAAAGCATTTAAGAAATACATCAAAAGGCTTTNATTTACCCATGCCTATCGATCTAATTTTTCATTAGGGAATTATACCACCAATTTAAGTGGACAGTGGGATAGTGAAGGCAATGCAACCGAAACTGATATTGCAGGAAACTTTATTTCTCAAAAACAAATTATGACGATGAATATTCTAGAGCAATTTGCTCCNTTATTAGGTATTGATCTAACTCTCTCTAACAATATGTCTGTTAAATTTGAAATTAAAAAAGATAGAAATATTTCCCTTAGTCTGTCCAATAATCAAATAACAGAAATTAAGGGAAGTGAAATTAAATTTGGATCTGGATATACTTGGAGAAAATTATCTCTGCCGATTAAAATTGCTGGAAAAACACTAGACCCAAGTGATTTAAGGATGAGGTTAGATGTTGCAGTTAGAGATAATAAAACCATTATTAGAAAAATTGTAGAAAATCAAAATCAATATACAGCTGGACAAACAGCGGTGACTATACAATTTTCTGGAGANTACAATTTAACCAAACAATTAATGCTAAGGATTTATTTTGACAGNAGAGTAAATACTCCACATGTTTCAAATTCATTTCCAACAGCCAATACTAATGCAGGTTTTGCTCTTAGATTTCAANTGAGATAATCCTTTTTTTTGTTAATTTGTCAAAAAATTTAAAAATAATGAATGTCCCTAATAATTTAAAATACACCAAGGACCATGAATGGGTAAAAGTAGATGGAAATATTGCTACCATTGGAATAACTGATTTTGCTCAAGGTGAATTAGGAGATATTGTTTATGTGGAAGTAGATACTTTAGATGAGACTTTAGAAAAAGAGGAAGTTTTTGGGACAGTAGAGGCTGTTAAAACGGTCTCTGATCTTTTTATGCCAATAAGTGGAGAAATATTAGAGTTTAATGAGTCTTTAGAAACTAACCCAGAAAAAGTAAATGANGCTCCTTATGAAGACGGCTGGATGATAAAGATTAAAATTAGTGATACATCTGAATTGGGTGAGTTATTATCACCAGAAGATTATCAAAATACTATTAGTTAGTTTTCTTTATGGTATGGTTTTTGAAAAGTTTAATTTAATTAGTTAGTTTTATAATATAANATGAAACCAAAGAAAAATCCAATTGTAGATGCAGAAGATATAAAGTCAAGAACTGTTTATGTCCTTTCAGGACTNGTCTTAGTAACCGCTTTTATTTTGTGTCTTGTAGAATATAAAAAGATTGATTTAGCAGGTGCTAGTATAGAATCTTCCTTATCTGCTCTTGAAGATGAAGAAGTTGTTGAAATAAATCCTAATACACCACCACCACCGCCACCGCCNCCGCCGCCGCCAGCACCACCTGAAGAAGTAGAGGTATTAGAAGAAGAAGATGAAAGAGAAGAAACNAATGTCATTATTATTGATCAAGAAGCGGATATAGACATTGTAATAGAAGTTGAAGAAGATCCAGGGCCTGTTTTAGAGCAAATTTTTGATGTTGTTGAAGAAAATCCAGAATTCATTGGGGGGATGCAAAAACTTTATGAATACTTGGGTAAGAACATTCAATATCCAGAAATGGCAAAAGAAAATGGAATTCAAGGAAAAGTTTTTGTACAGTTTGTTGTTTGGAAAGACGGAACTATNAAAGATGTTAAGATTGTTAAAGGCGTTCACAAAACCTTAGATGGAGAAGCACAAAGAGTTGTTAAATCTATGCCAAAATGGAAGCCTGGAAAACAAAGAGGAACTGCTGTTAATGCAAGATTTACTCTTCCTATCAAATTTAGAATAAGTTAGATTATCATTCCTGCCCCAACTGTATTATTGGTGCTTTCGTCAATAATTATTAGACTTCCNGTTGTTCTGTTATCATTATACTTNTCTACAAATAAGGGCTTTGTTACTCTAATAGCTATCCTTGCTATGTCATTACAATTAACAATTTTATCTTTAGTATCTCTATGAAGAGAATTTATATCAACTTTGTATAATATTTCTTTTACCATACANCTTACATTTTTAGTGGTATGCTTAATAGCATATTTTCCTTTTNGTANAAGTGGCTTTTCTCCCATCCAGCAGACCATCATTTCAATATCTTGAAGTATTTCAGGTTGATTTTTTACTCTAACAATCATATCTCCTCTACTTACGTCTAAATCATCTTCTAAAGTCATTGTTACCGACATTGGTGCGTAAGCTTCTTTTAGTTCAGTTTCAAAATTAAGTATGGATTTAATTTTTGATTGAAAACCTGAAGGCAACAAAACTACTTCGTCATTTTTTTTAAAAATCCCACCTGCAATTCTTCCGGAATATCCTCTGAAATCATGAAATTCCTCTTTTTGTGGTCTGATNATATTTTGTATTGGAAACCTACAGTCAATAAGNTTATGATCAGAGGCAATATGAATATTTTCCAAAGTGTGTAATAATGTACTTCCCTCGTACCAAATCATATCTTTAGATCTATTGACTACATTGTCGCCATTTAAAGCGCATATTGGAAGAAAACGGATGTCTTTTGTAGTTAGNTTTGAGCTGAAACCAACTAATTCTTTTTTTGTTTTTTCAAAAACTTCTTCCTNAAAATTTACCAAGTCCATTTTATTGATGCAATAAATAATATGAGGAATTCCTAGTAATGAAGCAATAAAAGAATGTCTTTTTGTTTGCTCAACTATTCCTTTTCTTGCATCTACTAAAATAATTGCTNNATTAGCAGTANNNGCNCCTGTANCCATATTTCNNGTATATTGNANATGNCCTGGAGTNTCTGCNATTATAAATTTTCTTTTTGGAGTTGCAAAGTATCTATAGGCAACATCTATAGTTATCCCTTGTTCTCTTTCATCTCTTAATCCATCTGTAAGTAAAGCTAAATTCACTTTTTCTTCACCCTTATTTAAACTGTTAATTTCAATTGCCTGCAATTGGTCTTCAAAAATAGATTTACTATCGTAAAGTAATCTTCCTATTAAAGTACTTTTACCATCGTCTACACTACCTGCAGTAGTGAAGCGTAAAAGATCCATATTTAAATATTTATTACTCATTATTAAAAATAGCCCTCTTTTTTTCTGTCTTCCATAGCAGCTTCAGATCTTTTATCGTCCGCTCTTCCCCCTCTTTCTGTAATTCTTGATGAAGTCACCTCGTCAATAATCTTTTCTAGGTTATTAGCATTTGAAATAGTTGCGCCTGTACAAGTGGCATCTCCAATAGTTCTAAAACGCACTTGCATTTTGGTAATTTTTTCCTCAGGTTTGGTTTCGGTAAAATTGGTCTTTGCCATTACGACTCCATTTCTAATAAAACAATTCCTTTGGTGGGAAAAATATAGAGAAGGAATTTTTATTTTTTCTTGTAATATATATTGCCAAATATCCATTTCTGTCCAATTACTAATTGGAAATGCTCTAAAATGTTCTCCAAAATTCTTTTTTCCATTAAATAAATTCCATAATTCTGGCCTTTGATTTTTCGGATCCCATTGTCCAAAATCATCTCTATGAGAAAAAAACCTTTCTTTAGCTCTAGCCTTCTCTTCATCTCTACGAGCACCTCCCATTGCACAATCAAATTGATGATCTTCAATCGCATCTAAAAGAGTGGTGGTCTGAAGTTTATTTCTGCTAGAATTAATTCCTTTTTCTTCTGTTACTTTTCCTTCATCGATAGATTTTTGAACCGAAGCAATAATTAGTTTTGCATTGGTTTCCTTTACCAATTGGTCTCGGAATTTATATAGTTCATCAAAGTTATGGCCAGTATCCACATGCATTAAGGGAAAAGGTACATTTGCTGGATAGAATGCTTTTCTTGCCAAATGATGGCAAACAATAGAGTCCTTTCCTCCGGAAAAAAGAAGAACAGGATTTTCAAACTGAGCAACTACTTCTCTAATTATAAATATTGATTCAGCTTCTAACTCTTTTAAATGAGTTAAATGGTATTTATTCATCTTGATTCACTAATTAATTGAAGAATAAAATTATATAAAATATCAGAGGATTCTTCAATATTCTTTTCTTTTGTTGGGATATTTAAATTTGGACCAAGAGGTTCTTCGTATGGGGATGAAATTCCAGTAAAATTCAAAAGCTCTCCACTTCTAGCTTTTTTATACAGGCCTTTGGTGTCTCGAATTTCACAATCTTCTAAAGATGTAGCTATGAATATTTCATAAAAGTTTTTCTCTCCAATAATTTCTTTTGCTAGGGCTCTCATGGTTTTTTTTGGACTAACTAAACAGCAAATAGTAATAATGCCACAATCCACAAATAACTTGGATATTTCTGCAGTTCTTCTCACATTTTCCATTCTGTCAAGATCATTGAAACTTAAATTCTTATTAATTCCAAGTCTTATATTGTCTCCATCTAAAACTTTAGTTATAAATCCTTTACTGTGTAATTTTATAGCTACAGATTTTGCAATACTAGTTTTACCAGAACCCGATAATCCAGTAAGCCAAAGACAAATTCCTTTTTGTTTTAATAGCTTCTCTTTTTCAGTTTTGGGAATCAATTCATGATTTGTGGAAAAAAGGTTATCCATAAAATAGTTCTAAATATTATTAATAAATAATAGAATATACCATTAAACTACGAATCATTATCTTTGATAATAAGAATTTTTTCAATTTTAATGATTTTAGATTTAAAAACCAAAGTAGATAAATTAGGGATTGAAGACAGAGTATCTCGAATCACTAAGAGAAGTTTGAAAAGTGAAGCCAAGTTACAAGGTCTAAAAATGATTTTGGGCATGATAGATTTGACTACTTTAGAAGGCATGGATACCAACAAGAGAGTCCAACAACTTTGTTACAAAGCAACCCATCTTCATCAAAAATTTCAAGATTTGCCTAATGTAGCTGCTGTTTGTGTGTATCCAAACATGGTAAAAACTGCATCAGATTTCCTTAAAAATTCGGAGGTGAAAGTAGCGAGTGTTTCAACTGCATTTCCTAGTGGAAATTCTTCTTTAGAGCTTAAGATACAAGAAACGAAAGAAGCTGTTTTAAATGGGGCAGATGAGATAGACATGGTTATTAGCCGAGGCAAATTTCATTCTGGAGAGTATAATTATGTTTTTGATGAGATAGCAACAATTAAAGAAAATTGTGGAGATAAAGTTAGGTTGAAAGTAATTTTAGAGACAGGAGAATTAGGAGATTATGACCATATCAGGTTGGCAAGTGAAATAGCAATTAAAGCTGGTGCAGATTTCATAAAAACCTCCACTGGAAAAATTAAACCTGCTGCAACTCTACCTATTACATTGGTAATGTTGGAAGCGATTAAAGACCACTATTACAATACTGGTAAAATGGTTGGAATGAAACCAGCAGGGGGGATTTCTAATTCCAAACTTGCCCTTCAATACTTAATAATGGTAAAAGAAACTTTAGGTAATTTGTGGTTGGAAAAACATTGGTTTAGATTTGGTGCAAGTAGCTTGGCCAATGATGTTTTGATGCAGATTTTAAAACAAAAAACAGGATTTTATCAGTCCAATAATTATTTTTCAAAAGATTAGTCCATGAGCTCTAAAATAAAGTCATTAAAATACAATGGAAAATGGGATTTTTCACCTTCCATTGAAAGTATAGAGAACCTTTCTATCCAAAAAGAATATGAACTTTTTATTAATGGAAAATTTCAAAAACCGTTTGCAAAAAAATATTTTCCATCCATTAACCCCTCTAACGAACAGAAACTTTCTAGAATTGCTAAAGCAGAGTTTAAAGATGTGGATTTGGCAGTTAATTCTGCAAGAGATGCATTTAATGGTCAGTGGGGTAAAATTTCAGGCAAAGATAGAGCAAAATATATATACAGAATTGCAAGAATAATACAAGAAAAATCTAAAGAGTTAGCTATTGTTGAAACATTAGATGGAGGTAAACCAATTCGTGAATCTAGAGATATCGATATACCACTTGCTGCAGCCCACTTTTTTTATTATGCTGGATGGGCTGATAAACTTAAGTATGCCTTTCCAAATAGAACTCCAAAACCTTTGGGAGTGGTAGGACAGATTATTCCATGGAATTTTCCTTTAATGATGGCAGCATGGAAAATTGCTCCAGCCTTAGCAACAGGTAATACAGTAGTTTTAAAACCAGCAGAGTCTACTTCAATTACTGCTCTTTTATTAGCTGAAATTATTAAAGAGGCAGAACTTCCCCAAGGAGTTGTGAATATCATTACAGGAGATGGTTCTACCGGAAATATAATTGTAAATCATCCTGATGTAAATAAAATTGCATTTACCGGATCAACTGAGGTTGGAAAGTCTATTATGGAAAGTATTTCCGGAACTAATAAAAGATCTACAATGGAACTAGGTGGCAAAGCTGCAAATATTATTTTTGAAGATGCACCATTAGACCAGGCAGTGGAAGGGGTAATTAATGGAATATATTTTAATCAAGGTCATGTTTGTTGCGCTGGATCAAGGTTGTTTATTCAAGAATCGGTATATGATGTGGTATTAAGAAAATTGAAAGATAGAATGCAGTCATTAGTGGTTGGTAATCCACTTGATAAAAATACAGATATTGGAGCTGTTAATTCAAAGCAACAGTTATCAACTATCAATAAATATATTAATATTGGAGTAAAAGAGGGAGCGGATATATTCCAGTTAAATTGTGAACTTCCAAATAGCGGGTATTGGTGTCCACCTACTTTATTTACAAATGTTTCTCAATCTCATAGTATTGCTAAAGAAGAAATTTTCGGACCAGTTTTAGCGGTTCAAACTTTTAGAACAACTCAAGAAGTAATTAATAAAGCAAATAATACTCCTTATGGATTGTCAGCAGGAGTTTGGACTGACAAGGGTTCTAAGGCTTTTAATTTAGCTACCAAACTTAAAGCGGGTGTTATATGGGCAAACACTTACAATAAATTTGATCCAACTTCTCCTTTTGGGGGCTACAAAGAAAGTGGTCACGGCAGAGAGGGAGGGTTACATGGTCTTAGTCCATATTTAAATTTAGAATAATGTCAAAAAGAATTAAAGTTTTAAAAACCTACAAGATTTTTATTAATGGAAAGTTCCCAAGAACTGAGTCAGGAAGGTATACTCAATTAAAAAAAGATAATTTACCCATTGCAAATGTCTGTTTGTCATCTAGAAAAGATATAAGAAATGCAGTTTTATCTGCAAGAAATGCATTTGAAAGTTGGTCTAGTAAGTCGGCCTACAATAGGAGCCAAATTTTATATAGAATTGCTGAAATGATGGAGGGCAATAAAAACCAATTTATTGAAGAGTTAATTATTCAGGGAGAAGATTCTAATAAAGCAATTTTAGAAATTGATCAAAGTATTGATAGGATTATTTATTTTGCTGGATGGTCTGATAAGATCAATCCAATTTTTGGATCGGTTAATCCAGTAGCATCTTCCCATTTTAATTTTACTATTTTAGAACCAATGGGTGTAGTAGGAATTGTTGCTCCAGAAGAAAACTCTTTATTGGGTTTAATATCTTCCATAGTCCCAGTTATACTTTCTGGAAATACTTGTGTTTCAATAGTTTCTGAAAAACTGCCATTATGTGCAATTTCTTTGGCCGAAGTAATTTCTAATTCTGATGTTCCTAATGGGGTAGTTAATATTTTAACTGGAAATAAAGACGAACTAGCGCCACATTTGGCCCAACACTTGGATATAAATGCTCTTGGAATTAACATAGACAACAAGGAATTAAAAAATCAAATGTTTTTTCAAGCGTCAAATAACTTAAAAAGAGTAGTGGATGTATCAAAATTCAAAATAGAAGATAGTAGTTTTGAATCTCCATATATTGTCAAAAAATTTATGGAAGCAAAGACAACTTGGCATCCAATTGAAAAAGATTTTACTTTCACCAATAATTATTAGAATGAAAATTAGTAAAAAAAGACATCTGGCTAAGACATTTACTTGGAGACTTACGGCAACTCTTACAACTATGATTATTGCTTGGCTAATAAGTGGCGATCCATTAACAGGACTAACCGTAGGAGGAATTGAATTTTTTGTTAAAATACCAATTTATTATTTTCATGAGAGAGTTTGGTATAGATCTAATTTTGGATTAAATGGACGAAGCAGAAGAGAATAATTGCCTAAAAATTGCCAAAGAAGCAGCTAAAAAAGCTGGAGATAAAATACTTCAAATTTATGGAGAAGAATTTTCAGTTAGTTATAAAGAAGATAAATCTCCATTAACTATAGCTGACCAAAAAGCAAATGATATTATAGAAAGCTATTTGTTAAAAACAAATATCCCAATTTTAAGTGAGGAAGGTAACCGAACAGAATATAAGGACAGAAAAAATTGGAATTTACTCTGGATTGTAGATCCTTTAGATGGAACAAAAGAGTTTGTGAAAAGGAATGGGGAGTTTACTGTCAATATTGCATTAGTAAAAAATGGAAAACCAATATTAGGAGTTGTTTTTGCCCCTGTTAAGGGCTGGTTGTATTATGGATCACCTAATGGATCTTATAGAGAATTTGACACAAAAAAAGTCAAGTTGCCATTGAATAATAAATCAACTTCTTTTAAGGTTGTAGGAAGTAGATCACATCAAAGCCCAGAAACTAAAGAATATTTTGACGATATAAGAAAAAGAAAAAAGAATGTTGAAATAGTATCTATGGGAAGTTCTATTAAAATTTGTTTAGTAGCGGAAGGAAGTGCAGATGTTTATCCAAGATTCGCACCAACTATGGAGTGGGATACTGCAGCTGGACATGCGATTGCAAAATATGCTGGAAAAAAATTAATTGATTTAAAAACAAATCAAGAGATGGTATATAATCGTGAAAGATTAACAAACAATTGGTTTATTGTAGAGTGAAATAATCCATTTATTAGCTCTAATTTCAGTATGCTAAATGTAATTTAAAGTAAAATCCATAACTTAAGAATGGAAAGTTAGAATTAGTCTTAGAGTAGCTATTAAATTAACTTATGATTAGTATACTTCAAAATATATTACAAAACAAAACAGTTTTTAAAATTGTTAGTATCCATGTTTGCTTTTTGCTCCTAAACCCCTTTAGTGCTCAAATTAAAAACAGTAGTTTTTTTTCCTATTATGCCATCCCACATAAAAAAGTTCTCCATAGTTCAATTCAACCTTATTTAGAAACTATTCAATATTATTCAGACACCTCAACAAAAAAATATAGGATTAAACTAGGAAATAAAATATTTGAGCATAGTTTATTAGATGTTAATCAAGATGATATTCATATTACAGCAGATCCTCTTTTTAATTTTACTCTTGGTCCTAAAAATGAAGACTTAGATTACAGATACTTTAGCAATGTAAGAGGATTTAGAATTTCTGGGGACTTAAGTGATAATTTTTCATTTGAAACCAGGTTCTATGAAAATCAATTTTTTTATCCGTTATATCTTCAAGAGAAGTCTAGTCAAAGGGCAAATCCACAAATGGGGGTTGATGGCATAGCATATGGAATTGGCAGGGCAAAACGGTTTAAAGACAATGGCCACGATGCAAGTTTGGCAAATGGATATTTAAGTTTTTCTCCAACTTTAAAGATTAATTTTCAATTTGGACACGGAAGACATTTTTTTGGAGATGGATATCGGTCTTTATTAATTTCGGATTATGCTTCTGATTATCCTTATATAAGCGGACAGTATTTTCTGTTTGACAAAAAAATTCTTTACAAACATGTTACTTCTTGGATGAAAAACCTAGAAAGAATACCTGCAGCTTCAACTCCAGAAGCATTATTTATTCCAAAGTCAACAAGCTTTAATCAATTATCCTATAGTCCTAATAAAAGATTTTCAATTTCTTTATTTGAAGGCGGTGTTTACCAATCATTTGATAATCAAAATGGGGTGATTAGTCCAGACATAAGTTTCTTTTTACCAAT
>PAST01000041.1 GCA_002713405.1 Crocinitomicaceae bacterium
AGCATCAAGAGTCCAACCAAATTGAGGAGTACCAGGATTAGTCCAACATACTGAAAGACCAGAATCAAAGTTCTCAAAATAAGGAGCAACATCATTGTTACAAGTTGTTCCAAATGTATAAGGACCAACATAAATACTAGTATCACCACCACCACAGTCGGCTTGGATGTAGTAATCGTATGATGTTGCAGCTGTTAAACCTGTTAATGAATAAGGGTTTGTTGTTACAGCTACAGTTGTACCTGAACCTTGAGCAAATCCACTAGCACCGTATTCAATGTTCCAAGCAGTTTCTGATCCACCTGCAACCCAACCAAGGTCTGCAGAAGAATTAGTAATGTTTGAAGCAGTTAACGTATTAGGAGCTGAACATGATGGACAAGCTGTTAATCCAAGAGAGCTTACCGGGCCACCAGTAGCAGGATCACTACCCGTAGCAGCAGCAGCTATTATAATACCAGCGTGATCATAAACATTATATGAATTTTCACCTACCCAAGTATTAGCAGAACCTGTACCATATGCATCAACAACATAAGTAAAATCAACAACATCACCAATGTCAACAGGAATTAGAGTTTGTACTCCATTTGTTCCATCTGCAGAAGTTGTTGCCAATGTATCTACAACTGTACCATTAATAGAAACAACTAAACCATTCCCATTCCATCCATCACCAAATGAGTCAAAAACTTCAGCAGTAAAATACCCACATGTTCCAGAAGTAATTAAAGTTGTAGCTGAAATAGGACCTACAAAAGTACTTAAAGAACCACCACCACAATCAGCTTGTACATACATGTCGTATGATGTTGCAGCTGTTAAACCAGTAAAAGAATAAGTTGTAGCAGTAACTGCAACAGTTGTACCTGAACCTTGAGCAAATCCACTAGCACCGTATTCAATGTTCCAAGCAGTTTCTGATCCACCTGCAGTCCAATTTAAATCAGCAGAAACATCGGTAATATTTGCTGTAGTTAAAGCTGTTGGAGCTGGGCATGAAGGAGCTTCATGAACAGAAACGTCATCAATAGCAATATCATCAAAGAATGCACTTCCTGTTGTTGGTTCAGAAAATATAAATGCAACTTGAACAGTTCCAGTATAAGTGCTTAAATCAATTATCTTTTGTTCCCAACCTGAAGTATTCCCAGTATAAGAGCCTACTGTATCACCATTACAAGTAACAGTTAATGTAGAATTATAGCCTGAACCTTCTTCATCACTGATTAAAAAGAACGTTAATTCAGCAGCAGTTAATGTAGAAACATCAATTAGAGGCGTAGTTAAAGTTGTACTATCACCAGAATAACCAGAAGCATCAACAACAGCATAATAGTTACCAGTTGTTGTTGTCCCAGTTAATGTTCCTCCATTACCAACGTGATTTGGTCCAGTATTTCTAATTTGCCAGTTTTCACCACCACTTAAAGCCCAACAACTTGGTAAAGAACCAGATTCAAAGCCTTCATCAAAAGGTGTAGCAGTAGGCGTAGCACAAGGATTTGTTGCACCACAAATACCAGCTCCGCTAGTAGTGTCGCCCCAAGCACCAGATACAATTACTGTACCGTTATCATCAAGTATTTCCCACGAAATTTCGTTGTCGAAAGAACCAGATACCCAATTGGCTAATGCTAAAACATCTCCAGTTGATGCTGTGAATGATGTGTCTTCAACAGCCCCTCCAGAAGGTACTGAAAGTCCACTGTAAAGAGTTGCGCCATTGACTGTTAAATCAACAGTAGCTCCATTCCATCCATCACCCCACGAATCAATCATCCTGAAAGTATGATTACACTGACCCCATGAGATAAGTGTTATAAAAGTTGATAAGATTAAAGTATATATTTTTTTCATGTTTTTGTTTATTGGTTATTAAAATCTTCAATGTTATTAACAATTATATTGATGTTATTAACATTATAATGTTCAAACTTACATTTTTAATTTTTAAAAAAAAAGAAAATTAATCCAAAAATTAACAAATTTTTAGAATCTTGTTAAAAAATTTAGCATGTAATTTTTACGAAAATTGAACAAATAAATTATTATTAACTTCCAATAATTTTAATTTCGTTTTTTTATGAAAAAGATATATAATTTTAAAAATAAAAATATTTTTGTTGGAGGCTCTTCCAAAGGAATAGGTTGGGAATCTGCTAAACTATTTGCGGATTTAGGTGGTAACATAACATTGGTTTCAAGAAATACCCAAGCTTTAAAACAAAGAGTTAGTGAACTCTCTAACAATGGAGATCAGGCACATAACTATATTGCACTTGATTTTTCAAACCCTTATGAATTAGAATTAGAATTAAAAGAATTTGTAACTAAAAACTCTCTTTTTTATGATGTATTAATAAATAATACTGGTGGACCCCCAAGTGGTGATCTTGAAAAAGCAACAACCCAAGAGCTAACCAGTGCTTTTAATTTGCATCTGATTTCATTTCATAAAATACTAGGTATATTGTTGAATGGTATTAAAAATAAAGAAAGTGGTAGAATAATTAATATAATTTCCACATCGGTAAAACAACCTCTTAACGGTTTAGGAGTTTCCAACACAATACGTGGAGCAGTTGCCAACTGGGCCAAAACACTTGCCAATGAATTGGGACCTTACAATATAACAGTCAACAATATTCTTCCTGGAGCAACTAACACTGAAAGACTTAAAGAAATAATAAATAACAAGGCCCAAAAGCTTAACCTTAAAGAAAGTGCAATAGAAAAACAAATGGCTAGTAAAGTACCCCTAAAGAGAATTGCAGAGCCAATTGAGGTTGCCAATGCTGTGGTTTTTTTAGCTTCCGATAAAGCTAGTTATATAAATGGTATTAATCTTCCCGTAGATGGAGGACGAACAAAAAGTTTGTAATTTTTAGGTTAGTAATCTAAAACCACGTCCATGAACATTGATAATTTGAATTTGTTCGTCGTGTTTTAAATATTTTCTAAGTTTGGCTATATATACATCCATGCTTCTTCCATTAAAATAATTGTCATCTCCCCAAATTGCCTTTAAAGCATGGTCTCTTTCTAAAATATCATTTTTATTTTTGTAAAGTAAAATTAAAAGTTCAGATTCCTTAGTAGTCAAGCTCACACTAAAATCATCCTTTGATAAGATCTGCTTTTTTGGATTAAATGTTAGTGTTCCAATTTTAATATCGTCAAAATGAGATTCTGAATCTAAAGAAGTTCTTTTTAGAATAGCATTTATCCGGGCAGATAATTCTTCCATATTAAACGGTTTTGTGATGTAATCGTCCGCACCAATTTCAAATCCTTTTAGTGTATCTTCTTTCATAGATTTTGCTGTAAGAAAAATAATTGGAACTTTTTTATCAATTCCCCTAATATCTTTTGCGGTATTAAATCCGTCTTTTACAGGCATCATAACATCCAAAATAACAATATTGTAATGTCCTTTGACAAACTCACGGTATCCCAACTCCCCATTTATTTCCCATTTACAATTGAATCCTTTTGCATTTAAATAATCTGAAGTAATTGATCCTAAATTTAGATCATCCTCTACTAATAAAACCTTTATTTCTTTTTTCATGAATCTAATATTTTAGAGGATTTTAAATTTATTGTAAAAGTACATCCTTTACCCAACTTACTTTCCACCATAACTTTTCCTTTGTGTAAGTCAATAATTGACTTTACATAGCTCAACCCTAGCCCAAAACCTTTTACATTATGTACGTCCCCAGTTGGTACTCTAAATAACTTTTCAAAAATCCTTTTATGGTTATCCTTTGCAATTCCTATGCCATTATCATTAATTCTTATGATTATTCCACCAATTACGTCCCGGGTAGAAATGGTGACTAATGGAGATTTAATAGAATATTTTAAAGAATTATCTAATAAATTATTAATAACATTTGTTATATGAAGTTTATCCGCTTCAAGAATTTTATTTTGAGCCAAAAAGTCAGTTTTAATTTTACCATTTCTAGTGTTGTAAGAAATTTGAATAGATTTGATAGCTCTTTTTATTATCTCTTCAACATTAAAAACTTCTAATTTAAGTTTTGGATTAGCTTTTACAGAAACAGAATTTTCTAAAACATTTTCAACAAGCTTTCCCAATCTTTCGTTTTCAGACTTAATAGTTTTAAGAAACTTATTTTGACTTAAATTATCTAGTTTGATATTTTTGTCTGTTAATGCTTCAGATGCAAGCCCAATAGTAGCTATTGGAGTTTTTAGCTCATGGGTCATATTGTTAATGAAATCTGTTCTAATCCGAGTATTTTTCTTTTGATTTTGAATAACTTTTATGCTGTATATAAATGTCCCTAATATAATAAGTATTAGGATTATGGAAATAACAAAAACATGACTGAATGATTTAGTAATAGATCTTTCTAGTTTTAAAATATATAAAGTAAAAACTCTTTTTTCGTTAAATAAATCGTCATTTAAAAACTCAACAGAGTAACTGGAAGACTTTTCTAAAATAGAATTGTCAATATTCTCAAAGTTAGAAAGAAATAAAAGACCATTTTCATCTGTAATACTGTAGTGAAAATCATTTTTTATTCCGTGCTTTTCTAAAGAAGCTGTTATAATTGAAATTACCTCATTCTCATCTAATACCTCGTCCAAATTAATATTGATATTTAATGCTAGTTCTTTGTTAATCACCCTTAACAAATCTTTTCTTTTTTCAGAAATTGACTTTTCAGAACTACTTATATTTTTAAGAGTCTCTGAAAATTCAGAGTTACTTCCCAATCTATTTTGAATAGTTAAAATATTTCCTCCAATTTTAGGAACGGAATAATTGGATTCATTTAGAATTTTTTCTCTTAGCCCATCACCAATTTCTGTGACACAAATCTCAAATAATATATGAAAATTATTTTTTTTCTCTTTAAAAGTATTTTTAGCCCAATACAACTGAATTAGTAAAAAGCCAAGTAGAGCAAAACTGCTTAGAAAAATTATAACCTGAATATATTTACTATTTTTTTTCAAATTATTGAATTTCTCTATAAAGGAATATTTCCATGTTTTTTCTTCGATTTCGTCATCTTTTTATTTTCTGAAATTTTAAATGCTTTTATTAATTTTTCTCTCGTATCTGATGGCAAAATCACTTCATCAACATAGCCTCTTGAAGCTGCATTATAAGGATTGGCAAATATTGCAGCATATTCATCTTGTTTTTCTTTTAGTTTGTCTTTTGGATTTTTAGAATTAATTATTTCTTTTTTAAAAATTATTTCAGCAGCCCCTTTAGCTCCCATGACAGCAATTTCTGCAGTTGGCCATGCGAAATTCATATCTGCACCAATATGTTTGGAATTCATTACGTCATATGCTCCTCCATATGCTTTACGAGTAATTACCGTTATTCGAGGAACTGTAGCTTCACAAAAAGCGTACAATAGTTTTGCTCCATTTGTAATAATTCCATTCCATTCTTGATCAGTCCCAGGAAGAAAACCAGGAACATCTTCTAAAACTAAAAGAGGAATATTAAAAGCATCACAAAACCTTACAAATCTTGCCCCCTTTACGGATGCATCTACGTCTAAAACTCCAGCAAGTACAGCTGGCTGATTCGCTATGATTCCAATAGATCTTCCAGCTAATCGAGCAAATCCAACTACTATATTTTCAGCAAACTCCCTGTGCACTTCGAAGAAACTATCAGAATCTGAAAGCTGATGAATAATTTTTATTACATTATAAGGTTGGTTAGGATTCTCTGGAATTACAAGATCAAGCTGAGGTCTTTTTTCGTCTTGAAACTCATAAGGAAGATTTTCAGGAATTTCTTCACAATTTTGAGGAATATAAGAAATTAGAGTTTTTAAATTTTCAATAGTGTCTAATTCGTTTTCACAAGCAAAATGTGTTACTCCAGATTTTATCATGTGGGTTTCGGCACCTCCAAGTTCTTCTGCAGTAACTTCTTCATTAGTAACCGTCTTTACAACATTTGGTCCAGTGACAAACATATAAGACGTGTTTTTGGTCATAAATATAAAATCTGTTAGAGCTGGAGAGTAAACAGCACCACCAGCACAAGGCCCCATAATTGCTGATAGTTGAGGAATAACCCCTGACGCTTGGGTATTATTATAAAATATATCTGCATAGCCCCCAAGCGAGACCACACCTTCTTGAATTCTTGCACCACCAGAATCGTTTAAACCTATAATAGGAACCCCGTTTTTCATAGCTAGCTCCATTATTTTACATATTTTTTCAGCGTGAGCTTCTGCAAGAGACCCACCTAAAACTGTAAAATCTTGAGAATAAACATAAACCAACCTCCCACGAACAGTTCCGTAGCCAGTTACTACTCCATCTCCTAAAAATTTAGTTTTTTCTAATCCAAAATTGGTAGATCTATGGGTTACTAACCCCCCAATTTCTTCAAAACTATTTCTGTCAAGCAGTAATTCTAGTCTTTCTCTAGCTGTTAGTTTTCCTTTTTTGTGTTGGGCATCAATCCTTTTTTGACCACCACCAAGTTTGGATTCTTTTAATTTATCTTTTAATTTTTCATTCTTCATCTTAGTTCATTAAATCCTCAATTTCTTCTGCTTCAATTGGAATATTCTCCATAAGATTTTTAGGGATACTATTTTTTTGAACAACTACATTATCTTCTAGTCTTATTCCAATCCCTTCTTCAGGTATATATATTCCAGGCTCTACGGTAAAAACCATATTTTCTACAATTGGCTCTGTCCAAGAACCAACATCATGAGTGTCCAAACCAATATAATGAGAGGTTCCGTGCATAAAGTATTTCTTGTATGCAGGCCAGTTAGAGTCCTGATTTTGGATGTCTTTAGTGGTAATTAAATTTAACTTTAATAATTCTTCCTCCATAAGCTTTCCAACTTGCTTGTGATAATCATTAAGAAAAACTCCAGGGATTAATAATTTTGTAGCTTCTTTTTTCACACGCAAAACTGAATTATATACCTCTTTTTGTCTTGTTGTAAATTTCCCATTTACAGGGACACACCTTGTTAAATCCGAAGCGTAATTTGCATACTCTGCTCCAAAATCCATTAGAATAACATCTCCATCTTTACATTGTTTATTATTTTCAATATAATGTAAAACACATGCTGATTTCCCAGATGCGATTATAGGGGTGTAAGCAAACCCCTTGGACCTATTTGAAAGAAATTCATGCATTAACTCAGCTTCAATTTCGTACTCCATTACTTCTGGTTTAATAAAACTTAAAATTCTTCTAAACCCTTTTTCTGTAATATCACATGCCTGTTTCATGATTTCAATTTCAATGATGTCTTTTACTGAGCGTATTTGATGCATAATAGGGGCTACCCTAAGAATTGGGTGAATTGGAAAATCTGAAAGAAACTTTTTCACAAATCTATCTTCTCTTGTTTCCATAGAATTAGCTGTTCTTAAATGCTCATTGCTATTTAAATAAATAAATTCACTTTCAATCACTAGTTGTCTAAAAATTGTTTCGAACTGGGCTAACCAGTATATTGTTTTAATACCAGAAACTTCGGTTGCTCTTTTTTTAGTCAGTTTTTCACCCTCCCAAACTGCAATATGCTCACTGGTTTCCTTAAGAAATAATATTTCCCTATGTAATTTGTTTTTACAGTCTGGGAAAATGACCAAAATACTCTCTTCTTGATCTATTCCAGAAAGATGAAATATGTCTCTATGCTGTGTGAAAGCAAGTGTACTATCTGCCCCAGTGTTGTAAATATCATTAGAATTGAAAACAGCTAAACTATTTCTCTTTGTTTTACTTATAAATCTTTCTCTATTATTTATAAATAATTGGCTATTAATTGGAAGGTATTTCATATTTTATGAATAAAAATAATTATCAGTAAAAATAATAATATTTAAAGGATTGTTCAATCTAAAAGTAATTTAGATCAAATGAAGAATAAAATCCACTAAACTATTTAAAGCAATGACAATATAATGACAAATAAATTATAGATAATTATTGATTTTTGTAAAGGTTATATAACTTATTGAATACTATTCAAATCATAGCGTTTACCCATCGGCAATTTAATTTTGATGAAATTGGTCTATTCCACATAGACGATAAGCAAAGAATTGGTGTTCTGACAAATTTAAAAACAAATTTGGATATTGATGAACTCATGTACCTCTCTACATGTAACCGAGTTGAGTTTATTATAAGTCACAAAAAGAAAATCACCAAGACCTTTGTTGAAAAATTAATTAAGTATTTATTAGCTGATCAATTACTACCCAACTTAAAAGATATAGTTGATAGAGCAGAAATTATAAATAATAGAGCTGCAGTACATCATATTTTTTCAGTTGCCTCTTCTATTGATTCTTTGGTAGTCGGGGAAAGAGAAATAATAACCCAAGTAAGAAAAGCTTTTGAAGAATGCAGAGAAAATAATTTATGTGGAGATATAATAAGAGTATTGGTTCAATCAACCATTTCCACAGCAAAAAAAGTATATACAGAAAGTAATATTGGAACTAGACCTGTATCTATTGTTTCATTGGCTTTTTTAGAACTGAAAAAATATATTTCCAAAAAATCAAAGAAAATACTAGTTATTGGTGCTGGTAAAACAGTTACTTCTATGTTGAAATTCGTAAGTAAAAACCAGCAACACAATTACACAATCTACAATAGATCTACTGAAAAAGCATATAAATTAGTTGAAGATTTAAATATAGATGCAGATATTTATCCACTTACAGAACTGGCAAACCATAATTCTAAATTTGATTTTATAATTAGTTGTACTAGTTCCAAAGAAATTGTGCTTACTCTGGAAAAGTTTCAAAAAATTAATCCAGATAATACTAAATCCATAATTGTTGATCTTGCAGTTCCAAACGACTGTGATGTTAAAATCTCTAAAAATCAAAATGTAAAATTTATAAATGTAGATCAGTTAAAAGTTAGGGCTGAAGAAAATTTGCAGGCAAGAGCAGAAGAGATAAAAAGGTGTTTAGATATTATAGATAGACAAATTCTAAAATACTACATTTCTGAGAAAGAACGAAATCTATTAAGAGCTTTGAGCTCTGTCCCAAAAAGCATTAAAGGGATAAGACAAAAAGCTTTTAGAGAAGTTTTTGCTAAAGAGTTAGAAACACTGGATCCAGGAGCAATTGAATTAGTTAATAGTATGGTAGATTACATCGAAAAAAAATACATTAGTGTTCCAATGAAGATGGCCAAAGAAATTCTTCTTAAAGAAACAACAAAGTAGTTTTTGCAATTCAAAATAATAACCATAGGATCTAGAGGGAGCAATCTTGCCTTGTGGCAGGCAAATTATGTGAAAGAAAAATTGTCTAATCTAGGAATTGAATCTAATATTAAAATAATCAAAACTAAGGGAGACAAAATTCAAAATTTAGGTTTTGATAAAATTGAAGGGAAAGGTTTTTTTACCAAAGAAATTGAAAATGCGCTTTTAAAAAATGAGATTGACCTTGCTGTTCATTCGTTAAAAGATCTTGAAACAGAACAGCCTAAAGGACTTTGTATTGCTGCTATTCCAAAAAGAGAAGATCCAGCAGATGTTCTTTTAATTAGTCCAAATGCTGTAGACGAATCAAAGATTTTAAATATTTTTAGATCACCTGTTGTTGGAACTTCATCAGCAAGAAGAAAAAATCAATTGCTTTTGTTTCGTGAGGATGTCAATATAAAAGAATTGAGAGGAAATGTTCCAACAAGAATAAATAAGCTAAGAACTAATGAGTACGATGCTATTGTTCTAGCAAAAGCAGGGCTTAACAGATTAAAAATAGACCTTTCTGAATTCTACGTTCAAGAATTACCTGTAAGTTCATTTATTCCTGCTCCTGCTCAAGGAGCACTAGGTCTTCAAGTAAGAGAATCAGATAAAGATTTTAAAAAAGTTCTGGAGAAAATCTCCCATAAAGACAGTGAAGAAGATGTAAATTTTGAAAGACAAATTCTAAATGGTGTCAATGGAGGTTGTCATTCTCCCTTCGGAGTCTATTCTGTAAAAGACAAAAATGGAGTAAGAATATCATGGGTCAGTTATTCTGATAAAGTTAGTGAAACACCAGTCAGATTTATTTCTAAGTCTTCTGATTTTAAAAAAATAGTTAATAAAATTAATTGCAAACTCTATCCGTTTTCTATTTGGATTTCTAGATCCCTAGCCAAGGACAGTATTTTTAATAAATTGACTAAACCTCTGTCAGTTTCTCTAACTGCAGAATCTTTGATTGATATGAAAATTATAAAAATTGACTTGCTTCCTAGCTGCGATTGGATTTTTATTAATTCTGCTTTTGCTCTTAATTCGATAATGCATCTAAAAAATAGTTTAAAATCAAAAAAAATTGCTGCATTCGGACAATCTACTGCAAAATATATACAGAAAAATAGCTTAAAAGTGGACTTTGTTGGAGAAGGATCCCCAAACAATGTTGCTCAAGATTTTTCTTCAATGGTGAATTCTAACGAAATAGTTTTTTTCCCATCTTCCAATAAGTCTTTAGGAACTGTTCAAAGTGTTATGGATAATAGAAATAAAATTATTGTAGAAACTTACCAGACCCTATTATTAGTAAAAAAGGTGGAAAATCACGATTATTTAGTTTTTACAAGTCCAAGTAATGTTGAAGCATTTTTACTTTCCAATAAATTTAATAATCAAAAGATTATAAGTATTGGACCAAGCACAACAAAAGCACTTAAAAATGCAGGAATTAATAACGTAATTGAGTCTTTTCAAAGTTCTGAATTAGCTCTTGCAGATGCTGTTTTTTCTTTAATCTAACAAATATGAATTATCTTGCTCATCTAGTGTTATCAGGAAAAAATGAAGAAGTTTTATATGGAAATTTTATTGCTGACACAGTAAAAGGCAAATCATATCTAACTTGTTCAAAAAATATTCAGAAAGGTATTTTGCTTCACCGATTTATAGATCATTACACCGACACTAACCCACATTATTTAGCTGGCAAAAGAAGATTTTATGAAAAGTTTCCTAAAATGGGAGGGGTCATAAACGATATTCTTTACGACTACCTTTTGTGGCAATATGAGCTTAAACATAAAAACATACAATTAGATAAAGAAATAAAACGTTTTTACAGAGTTTTAGATGGATTTGAAAATAAAATGCCTGAAAGTATCTTCTTTATGTATCAATACATGAAAAAAGACGATTGGCTTACAAATTACCAGTATAAACATGGAATTAAGAAAGCACTTAATGGCATCGGAAAAAGAATTAAATACTCCGATAATTTAGAAAGTTGTTTTGATATTTTAGAGTCTTCAATTTTTGACTTTGAAAAAGAGTTTGAAATGTTTTATGATGAAATTAAAGAGCACACATCTTCTTTTTATGTAAATTGATGTTTTAAAATTACAAAAATGGAAATCAAAGCCCCTTTTAATTTAAATGAATGGATTGAAAAGAACCGCCACTTATTAAAACCACCAGTTGGAAATAAAAATCTATATGTTGATTCTGGAGATTATATAGTGATGATTGTGGCTGGACCAAATGCTAGAAAAGATTATCACTACAACGAAACAGAAGAATTATTCTATCAAATTGAAGGGGATATTATTGTTAAAACACAACAAGATGGGAAATTAGTAGAATATAAAATTAAGGAAAAAGAAATGTTTTTATTACCTGCAAAAGTTCCACACTCCCCAATAAGATCTAAAGGGTCAATAGGGTTAGTTATTGAAAGAAAAAGAAGTAAAGAACAAAAAGATGGATTAATGTGGTTTTCGGATACAGCTAATGAGCTATTGTATGAAGAATATTTTCAATTAACTAATATAGAAAAAGACTTTTTAGCAGTTTTTAAAAGATTTTATAGTAATGAAAAATTGAGAACTTGTCCTAAAACTGGAGAAATTATGGAAGCTGATAAAAGATATATAGATTAATTATTCTAGTAAATTTATATGCCCTTTTATATAGTTAAAAGTGTTGTCAAAGTCAAAATACTCTATAGCCCATATATAACTATCTATCTTACATTTATTCCCTAAATATTTTCCATCCCAAAAATTATTTATGTCATTTGTATGGTATATTTCTTCGCCCCAACGGTTGTATATCCATAACTCAAAACTTTTAATATTTTCTCCAATTATTTCAAATACATCATTTTTTAAATCTCCATTTGGTGTAAATGTATTTGGCACAAAAATAGAACCTTTTATGGTCACCTCAACTGTGTCTGAATTTATACAGCCAATTGAATCTGTAACATTCAATATATATAATGTAGTTTGAGTCGGATTTATTTGAGGGTTTAAGCAATTAAAACAAGACAACCAGGAGTTAGACTCCCAGAAATAATTATTTGTATTTGTAAACCCATTTAAAGTTTTGGATTCACCAAGATTCATTGAGAAATCTGTCCCAGCATCAACAATAGGATAAGGAACATTTATATTAAAATATGCAGTATCTACTCCACAACTATCCGTAGCAATTAATGTATAATCTATGTTTGATATAGGATTTGCATATACTTGTTGTGTATTGCTATTATTTAAAAAGGAGGAAGGAGACCAAGTATAGTCTGTGCCTCCATATCCAGTTAATAAAGTAGAATCTCCTATGCAAATGGTGTCGTTTCCTATAATAGAAGCATTGTTAAGAGCATAAACCTGAACTTGAAGGATTGCAGTATCAGACTCAACACAAGACATGGAGTCCGAAACAATAAGAGTAACATTATATATTCCTGTGTCAGCATAGTTGTGCGATGGTGAAAAAAGATTAGATGTTGAACCATCTCCAAAATCCCAACTGTATAAATTCCCACCTTCGGATTGGTTGGTGAATTGAAATGAATTGGGTAGACAAACAAACGATTGAGGGATACTAATTGAGGGAATAATGTTTTCAAAAGTAAATTTAAAAACACCTAAATTACAGCTGTTGTTATTGACTGAAGAATAGGCACCAGGAGATGTTGGGAAATCAGAATTATTAAAACACCCAGCACAAACGGCTTGGTATATTTTACCATTTTTATCAAACCTACTTGTTCCGCCATCAACATGTTCACTACTTTGGTTTCCTCCAAAATAAGTTCCGTATAAAATGGATTGAGCATTGTTGTCAAACACAGCTAAATAAAAATCACTTCCATCAGTTGTTGACTGAAAAGTATTTGTGGTTATAGGCATGTTGTTTGTATTTCCAGTTTGATTTACTGTGCCACCCCATCCAGAGGTATAAATTAACCCACAATTAGAAACCAAAAAAGCTGAAGGGGAAATGTTTACTTGAAAATTCCCACTTCCAAATACGGTAGAGAAAATAGTTGTGTCCATTGATGGGCTCAATTTATGTATGAACTGAGTTGATGAGGGATTGGAATAAATTGAAGCTCCAACAACTGGGTAGTTTCCTCCAGTTTGTCCAAACAAATAAATATTGTCTTGGTCATCTAATTGTACAAAGTAAGCTTGATCGTAGGCAATAGTTCCTATATAGGTGCAATGTTCAATGGTTCCAGAATTAACATTATATTTGGTTAAAAACCCGTCTATTCCACCTGGAGCTACAGGGTGAATAACATTACTTGTTGTTGGTAATGCAGAGTTTTCAGTCCCACCAGTAATAAGTGGTTTGTTTTGGTTGTCCAATTGAATGGAATAACCAGCCTCATTACCGCTTCCTCCAAAGTAGGTGCTCCACTCAAGATTGGTTAATGTATTGTTAAATTTAAAAACTACAGCATCTTGATTCCCATTATTGGAACTTTGTATAGCATTTACCATCGGAAAATCTGTTGAAGAGGTAGACGAAGCAATCCAACAATTATCCAAACTGTCTATTATGATTTCTCCTCGATATTCATCAGCATAATTGGTAACTAGCCCAGTAAGATTTACACCATCATTTCCAGTACCACCAATGTAAGTAGACCCAATTAAACTATTTCCTAAGCTTGTAAATTTGGTAACAAATGCATCAATTCCATTTGGGTATTCAATAATTCCTGAAAATGCCCAATTGGATCCACCATTAAATGTATTGTCATAACACCCTAAAGTGGTTGGGAAGTTGTTAGACCCTGTACTTCCAAAAACAAAAAGTTCATCATTGTCATTAACAACCAAACTATGTGGATTTTCGTTTCCATTTCCTCCTAAATAGGTACTGTAAATTAAGTTTGTTCCTGTACTGTTGAATTTTGAAATGCAAATGTCTGTTCCCCAACTTCCTGGTCCACCAGCATAAAAAGCTTGATATGGCCCCAATGTAGTCGGATATCCCATTCCAAAAGAAATACTTCCGGCATATAAATTACCACTATTGTCGTAGGTTGCCGTTTGCCCCCAATTATTAGCTGAAGATCCTGAATATGTAGAGAAAATTAAAATAGGATCAATAATGAGTTGGTAGTTCTTATCATAACGATCCAAAATTTGGAAACTTAGTTCATCGCCTTCTAGATGGAATGCACATTTTATATTTTTTTTTACACCTTTAATTATTTGATAGCTTAATGGAGCTTGCTCTATTATATTTCCAAAAGCAGTTTCTAATATAAGGTGACCCGATTTAATGTAAATATTATCGAGGCCATGATAACGAATTTTAATTGAATTGGTTTTGCCACCTGGATGGACAATGAAATCATATTTTAATTTTCCACCATGAGAATAATAACTTAAATCAATTCCTTCATATATGTTTTGATATTTTAGTTTGTTGTAAATAGGAACATTTGATTTCCACTTGTTAGAGTCAGCTCCAATAAAGTAATTGTAAAAGGCATCAATTTTTTCATTTCCAATTATTTTCAAATTTTCATTACATCCAATAAAATTACTTTCATAAACATGTCCCAAAACTTTTTTTAAACTAGTATCTCCATGCCTAATTGCATTTATTTTACCTCTTTCAAAAAGGTCAAACTTTACTTTGTTTTTTTCAAAATATATATTACCTGCGTTATGCTCAAGTTTGAAAATAATATTTTTTTTAAACTGTCCATAATTTGAAATAAACCTTGGGGTTTCATTTCCTAGACTAATTAATAGAATAAAAAAACAACCTCCAAATAGAATAAATTTACACAAGACATTATTTTTAAAAAATTTTTTCAAATTTAACAACTGATTATATTTATCTTTCCAAATATAAGTTAGATTGAACAAATATTTAAACTCTTTTAAATTTAAAAAAACCTAATGAGTGACCCTATAAAACACGAGTGCGGTATTGCTCTTTTAAGATTAAAAAAACCAATTAAGTTTTATTTAGATAAATATGGCACTGCCCTTTATGGTTTAAATAAAATGTACTTATTGATGGAGAAACAGCATAATAGAGGGCAAGATGGTGCTGGACTGGCCAACATAAAGTTTGATGTTAGACCAGGAACAAGATATATCAGTCGTTACAGAAGCGTCAAGAGCCAACCCATTAAAGATATCTTTTCTTACATAAATAAAAGGTTTGAGATTCTACATAAAAATCATCCTGAAAAATTAATTGATGTTGATTATCTTAAGTCTCATGAAGCATTCACTGGTGAACTTTTCTTAGGACATTTAAGGTATGGCACTTTTGGGGGTAATAAAGTTGAAAACTGTCATCCTTTTTTAAGACAAAATAATTGGATGACTAGAAACCTTGTGGTTGCTGGAAATTTCAACCTTACTAATGTAGAAGAACTATTTGATATTTTAGTCAATATAGGCCAGCATCCAAAAGCAGTTTCTGATGCAGTTACAATCATTGAAAAAATTGGACATTTTCTGGATCAAGAAAATACTAGACTCTTTAGAGACTATATAAATAAAGAAATAGATAATAAAGAAATTTCTTCCTTAATTGCTGAGAATTTAAATATTAAAAAAATTTTAAAGAACGCTTCATCAGATTGGGATGGAGGGTATACCATGGCAGGTTTATTTGGACATGGTGATGCTTTTGTAATTCGTGATCCCAATGGAATAAGACCAGCTTTTTGGTATGAAGATGACGAAGTTTTTGTAGTAACTTCTGAAAGACCTGTAATTCAAACAGCTTTTAATGTTAAATGGGAAGAAATAAATGAGTTAAAACCTGGCAATGCATTGATAATTAAGAAAAACAATGTAAATAAAGAAGTGGAAATAAATTCGCCAAAAGAAATTAAAAAATGTTCATTTGAACGAATCTATTTTTCCAGAGGAACAGATAAAGATATATATAAAGAGCGACTAAAATTAGGAAGTCTTGTAGTAGATCAAATTTTATCTGCTATTAATAACGATTTAGTAAATACTGTATTTTCTTTTATTCCTAATACNGCAGAAATGTCTTANTATGGGATGATTAAAGAGNTAGAAAATCGTTTNTCTNTTATGAAGAANNATCAGATAAAATCACTNGATCCAAGCTCTGATTATTATGATGAAAAACTACAGAAAATNTTATCATTTCGAACTAGAGCAGAAAAAATAATGGTTAANGATGCCAAACTAAGGACTTTTATAACTCAAGACGATTCTAGAGACGAAATGGTAGCACATNTCTATGATATTACTTATGGATCTTTGAGAAGAAATAAAGACACAGTAGTAATAATTGATGATTCTATAGTTAGGGGAACAACTTTGAGACAAAGTGTTATTAGAATATTAGACAGATTAGAACCCAAAAAAATTGTTATTGTCTCATCTGCCCCTCAAATAAGATATCCAGATTGTTATGGTATTGATATGGCTAAAATTGGAGACTTTATTGCATTTCAAGCAGCTATTGCTTTAATAAAGGATAAAGGGATGGAAAATATTATTGATGAGATTTATCAAAAATGTAAAAAATCTGAAATTGANAATACATTAAAGGATAAAAATCACGTTCAACTNATATATAAATCTTTTTCTGATCAAGAAATTTCTGATAAGATTTCAGTTTTGTTGAAACATNAAAGTATTAATGCGGAATTAAAAATAATTTTTCAAACGGTAGATAATTTACATGAGGCCTGTCCATCTCATATGGGAGATTGGTATTTCACTGGNAATTATCCAACNCCTGGAGGAAATAAAGTGGTTAATAGNTCATTTATAAACTATGTGGAAGGAATAAATAAACGCGCGTATTAAAATGAGTTTNTTTNAACTAAATATAATTNCTCTTGANACACAAATAGCTTGCAAACTTTCAATTCTTATATATGAGTATTATTACCCACAAGGAATGACAGCTAAAGTTGACAAAAAAAACATTGATAATTTAAANATAAATTACAAACTAAAAGCATTAGAATCTGAAGAAATTAAACCAATTTTTTATTTCAATTTTGACCNAATTAAGATTAAAATATTTAATTCCATTGCTTTTGTGATCACACTAGNCTCTGTTCTTGACATAGGATTTGGAATTTCAAACCATTTAATATTGAATAATAAATGGTATATACTTAGTCTTATATAAATGAGTCAAATTAAAAAAAAGACTGTTCTAATGNTATTAGATGGAAGTTTTCCACCAGATGTTCGTGTGGAGAACGAAATCAGGGTACTCAAGGCAGAAGGGTATTCAATAATAGTCTGTTGTACTAAAAAATCCAATAAATCTGTAATTGAAGAATGGAATGGCATAAAGATTTATAGAACAAAGATTTCAAATTTCACCTACAAGACTATGGTCGGCGCGTTAAAATTCCCTTTCTATTATAATTTTTGGAAACGTTTTATGAAAAACGTTTTGGCAAAAGAAAGAAGTATTGATGTTATACATGCTCATGATCTAGTTATGGTTCCAGTCGCTCTAGATTTAGCAAAACATACAGGAGCTAAATTGGTCTTTGATTTTCATGAAAATTATCCTTATTTGATAAAGGATGCTAAACATACNCAATCAATATTTGGCAAGTTTCTTTCCGATTATAAAAAATGGGAAAGGCTTGAAAAGGAAGTAATTAAAGAGGCGGATGTCATTATTACTGTAGTAAAAGAAATGAAGCTGCGCATAGTTGATCTTGGAGCCAANGANTCAAAGGTTCACATCTATCAAAATGTTATAGACTTAAGTTGTATACCAAATAATTTTAAAATTAATAGTGAAGCACCTTATGGGTTTAATTTGATATACGTAGGAGGGATAACTCCAGCACGTGGTCTAGCAACTGTAGTTGAGGCTATATCACTTTTGTCAGAGGAAGAGAGAAATCGNTTTAAACTTACTGTCTGTGGAACAGGGAGTTNTGAGTCCGAACTCCGTTTATTAGCAAAAGANATTGGGGTATTTCAATTAATAGATTTTTGTGGCTGGGTAAATCAATCAGATGTCTTCAATTATATTTCAAAAGGAAATGCTACTATTATTCCGCATTATCGTTCAATTCAAAATGATTGCTCATCACCTAATAAACTTTATCAATATATGTTGATTAATAAGCCCGTTATTTCAAGTGATTGTCATTCACTCAAACGTATTATAGAATCAAACAATTCTGGTTTAATTTATAAAGATAATTCTGCAGAAGATCTTAGTGAAAAAATTCAAAAATTGATGAATGATAAAGAACTTCGGAGGTTTTTAGGGGGGAATGGTAGATCAGCAGTTTTGAATAAGTATAATACAAATATTGAAAAAAGGAAATTAATTAAAGCATACTCTACTTTAGAATGAAAAAGAAAATGTTGANATCTTTATTAAACTGGAACTCTTCNAATGGTTTGAAAGGCTATGATCCTTATGATATAGTTTCATTGAATCGTTTTACAAGAAGTTTAATGATTGATTTTAAAGAATTAAGCTTTTTTAAAAAGATTATTCGTTTTTCAATTGAACGTCTGAGCTTAAAGTTCCCTGTGCTTCTTCGTAAGTTACTTTTTATCNAAAAGAAGGTTCATCCAACATACCTTGGATGTATGATGCATACATACATTCTGCTATCGAAACAAGATCAGAATAAGTATTTATCTGAAATAAATCTGTACCGTTCTGAACTAATTAAGATACGTAGTAAAATGTCTAATTATTATGCTTGGGGAGTGCCTTTTACATGGCTATCAGAAGGNGTAGAGATGAAAGAAGGCACCCCGTTTGCTGTAACCGCTAACTGGATTGGATCAGCTTTTATTGAGCTTTATAAGTTGAGAGGGAATAATGAAGACCTTGAAATTGCAGTTTCTTTATGTGAATTTATTTTAAATGATTTACATCGTACCCAATTTGATGATGGAACTATTTGTTTTAGTTATTCAACNGAGAAAGTTGACTTGATTAATAATGCAAATTTATTTGCNGCGGATTTATTANTTAAAGTTGGAGAAATCACAAACAATAANAGNTACTTGAANATTGCAAAAATGGCAATAGATTTTAGTATTTCAACTCAATTAGACTCAGGANTNATTCCTTATACTGCNAAATCAAAATCATTATTTAATGATAGCTACCATGGAAGTTATGAATTACAATGTCTCTATCGAGCTTGGAAAGTTACNGGAGAACAATCTTATAAGGTTTCTTTCAACAAATATTTCGATTACTATATTGAATCATATTTCAATAATGATGGTAATGTGTCTAAATATTCNAACAAAAAATATCCGATTGATTCTACTTCAAATGCTGATGCCCTAATTTTATTTGCAGTTGTAAAGGAAGACAGAGATGTTTTAAACTATGTAGATAAACTTNTGAATAATTTAGCTAGTTTTTGGCAAGATAAATCGGGATTCTTTTTTTATCAGAAAACAAGTTCTAATAATTTCGTAAAAATTCCGTTTACTAGATGGACACAAGGTTGGACTGCTCTAGCACTAGCATATTGGTATGAAAAGTAAAAAAATAGTATGTTTTGGTAATTCTGTTGGAATTCGCGTGCGTCCCAACAATGGGAAATGTAAAAGCTATGCAGATTTACTAAATGATAATGAAGAATTAAGTTTTGAAAACTTTTGTTATTCTGGTAATATGATAGGTTCTATTAGTCGTAATCCTGATTTCATTCTTCAGAAGCATGCGGATGTTATTATTCTTCAGTTTGGAGTTGTTGAGTTAAGTTCAAGAAGCACATCAAAAAACTTGTATGACTATTTGAATTACAAAGCTAAAAGTACTAGATTAGGACAGTTCATCCAAACAGTTGGTTTATCATTGGAATCAAAGCTACGACGAGCGCTAGTATATTTAAGGTTTAAATCTTCTTGGTATCACTCCGATCGCTTCTTATCCGAATTGGAAACTACTATAAAATCACTTGATTCAAATTCTTTAGCAAAGATCATATGTATTGGAATTAGTACTCCGTCAGAAAGAATAGAAAAAAATCTTCCTGGAACAATACGTAGAATCAAAAATGTTCAATTTAAGATGAGAGCTATTTGCTCAAAATATCAATNNTGTAATTATTTAGATGTAGAAAATTTTGAAACAAATTATTTGCCTGACGGAATCCATTTTANTGCTGAAGGACATCGCAAAGTTTATAATGATTTATTGTNTCTAATAAATAATTAGATGGGAGTAATAATAAAGGAATCAGTTCGATCAACAATAATTTCCTATTTAGGAGTTGTGATTGCATTTGTGTCAGCAGCTTTAATTATGCCAAAGTTACTCTCCCCTAAAGAAATTGGGTTAATCCGNGTTGTTTTAGCTGTTTCTGGAACGTTTGCAGGTATATTTTCATTAGGAGTNTCTCAATTAATCTTTAGAACTTTTAATGAGTATCGAGATAAAAACTTGAATGGTTATTTTACATTGATTTTAATGATTTCTATTTTGGGNAGCTTACTTTCCCTGCCATTCTTTCTATATTCAAATGATGAATTGTTCAGTTTTGACGACCAAATATCNGAAATAGTAGGATCAATATTTTTTACTATTTTCTTGTATGTATTAATATCAGCAAGAATTTTTTATATCAGTTTTGAATCTATTCTTCGAATGACCAAGAATATCACTTTTATGTCATTTATTCAAAANATTATATTAAAAGGAACTCCTCTGATTTTTCTTGCCCTTTATTTTTTTGGATTAATAACATTTGACTATTTATTAGTCTTGTATATTCTATTATTTATTCTTGTACCTATAGTTCTAATAGTNTATTTAAAAAAGAGGGAAGGNGTTATGTTTAGTAAATTACCATCCTATAATAAGGCTGAAAAGCGTCACTTATTTTCCTTAGGAATATTTGGCCTTATGAATACTATGGCTGCAACCTTACTTCTGTATATTGATACNTTAATGGTAAACGAATATTTAAGAGAGTTATCTGTTGGGGTCTATGTTACAATGTATTTTTTTGGATCTGTAGTTGGTGTCCCAAATCGTTCATTAAGGNTGATTTCTGGAGTCTTTATTGTGGANTCAATGAAAAAAAATGATCTTAATAAAGTTAATTTATTAAACAAAAAAAGTAGTCAGAGTTTATTAGTTTTTACAGGATTGGTTTTCGCATTGATNTGGGGAAATATAAATTCTATTGTAGGATATTTAGATCCTATTTATTCTTCTGGAGTTTTAGTGATCTTATTTATTGGNTTATCTCAACTTTTTGATGTTTTAGCAGGAATGAGTTCTGAAATTTTATCCGCTTCTAAATATTACTGGCTTCACACACCAATAACCTTAATTACAATTGTAATTGCAATTATTTTAAATATGTTTTTAATACCAGAATATGGAATCAATGGTGCTGCTTTAGCTACGAGTATTTCTTTTGGAGTTTTGCATTTATCAAGGTTGATTTCGGTTGTATTCTTATTTAAAATTACACCATTTAATAGAAACTTAATTGTAGGATTACTTATNGCTTGCCTAGTTGTTACCCTCTCAATGTATATGCCCTCTATTGGAAATATANTTGTCCAGGTCATTTATAAGTCAATTCTAATTTCATTAACATATGGATTTCTTATGTATATATTTAAAGTTTCAATTGACGTAAATAACCTCATTGATAAATACTTGATTGATTACTTAAAAAAAAGATAATCAACTTANCTATTTTGTAATTATCGTTTGTATTAATNTTACTCTATTCTATTCTTCTGAAAAAAAATTAAATTTCAAAATATAGAAGTTAATNTAATAATTAAGCTTTAAAAATAGGAACATTTGAACATGCTTCTCCAAACATCAAGGATTTAACATTTCCCATCAATTTATTGCTTAATTGTACATAGCTATCTTCTGGAATATATGTATCGGTACANCCTTTAAGTAAAACTCTTTTATTTTCTAATGACTTAGTATTAAAATTTTTAATATTTAGATGAAATATCTTTTTTTCAAGATCTTTCTCATCCCCATATATTACACTTGAGGCATAAGGATTTAGATATTTAGTCAAAAGCATATAGGCCCAAACTGGAATTATTGTATCTGTAGAACAATGTAAAGCAACAAATGTATCTTTATATTGCTCCCAATTCTCAGCTTTTAAATGCTCTCTAAATTTTTTTTCTTTAAGAATCATTCCTTCAAATAGCCAGTTTTTAATGTCTATAATTTTCCTATTCTGAGAACCCTTGAATGTCTTCATGTCCAGAGTTATTAGACCACTTTTGGCAACTTTATTTATTATCTCGCTCAATTTTTTTTGTAATGTCTAAAACCTATTTTGTTTTCTTGATCGTCAATTCTTTCTAGGACAATATTTTTGTGATTGGAGATTGGATTTTCTAAACTCCCGTTATGTAGTTTCTCGTATGTGTCAAAGTCAATTAACTTTCTTTCTTCTAGTTTTTTGAAAACCTCTAATCCGCTTATTTTGGATTGCCAATTCTTAGCTATTCTTCCTTCAAAAATCTTAGATTTAGATCCACTTCCATAACTTAAAAAACCAACATTATTTCCTGTTATATTTTTGTCTTTTTCATAGCTAGAATAAAGCAAACTAATTAATGACATAAAGATAGATGCGGTATACATATTACCAATATATCCACTTGCGATTTCTCCATCTTCAATCTTACTTTCTACAAAATTTTTGTACAGAATAGATTTTGAAGCTGCTTTTCTCCAGTCTTTATAATCCATGCTATTAAAGTGTCCTATCTCTTTTTCTAGTTCTGATATTAAATTATATTTATCTAACCAGTGAAGCCATATGTCTAGCATTATTCTTCTTCCTTGAAAAGCATATGGAAGATGAAAAATTAAATGGTCCCAGTCCTTTAGAAAATCTATTTTTTTCTGGGACTGAAAATGCTCTAAACCTTCATTGATTCTATCTTGATAACATTTATTGGAATACTGACCATCAAATACTGGCTCTTCGAAATAAAAATCAAGAATTTCTTTATTACTATTTGTTAATTTTTGTACAGTCGTATTTTTATCACTCAGAAAAGAGTTGTCAATTTTCCTCCTTGGTTTAAAAAAATCTCCAACATGCTCCATACTAATCCCAACAGTATTTTTAAAAGAAATGATACTAGGATTTGAAGTTAATAACATCGCAACAGCACCTGCTCCTTGAGTATACTCTCCAGATGAAGCTAATTCATATTTTGCAATATCTGAGGCAATTACAATCGCTTTTTTTTCTGGATTAATTCTTATCCAATCTAAACAATTTTCAACTGCATCAATTCCTCCAATGCAAGCAAATGTCAAATCTACAACATCACAGTTTTTAAGACATCTAGATCCGTGGGTTTTTGAAAGAATTTTTTCGACAGTTCCCACTGCATATGTAGCAGTAGGTTTGGCCGCATCCACTGCACTTTCCGTTCCAAGATATATTCTACCAATACTTTTAGGATCTATTTTATTATTTACAATTAGACTTAATAGTGCATTTGCTGCCATGGAGGCAGTGTCTTCATTTAAATCTGCAAGTGCCATATATTTTAGACCCAATCCTTTTTCAAGTTTTGCAGGGACAATATCTCTTTTTTCTGCTAAACTAACTATCGGTAAAGCTATGTTTGGCAAGTAATAATCTATTGCATCAATTCCAAATTCCATTTATTTTTTTTAAATCATTCCTAAATCTAGCTTTGCCTCTTCACTCATCATATCTTTATCCCATGGAGGATCAAATACTATATTAACTTTTGAAGTTTTGACTCCATGAACTTCACCAACTTTATCTTCAACCTCTTTTGGAAGTGATTCTGCTACTGGGCAATTTGGAGAAGTTAAAGTCATTATAATTTCAGTATTAAATTCATCATCAATCTTAATTTCATATATCAAACCTAATTCGTAAATATCAACTGGAATTTCTGGATCGAATATAGCTTTGAGAACATTTATAATTTTGTCTTCAATTTTTTTTTTGACACTTTTATAATATTTTACCTCACTCATTTAAAGTATTTTTTATCATTAATGAATATGCATAAGCCTTCATCTTTTTTACCATTTCCAATAATCCGTTTGCTCTTGTCGGAGATAAGTGATTTGTTAACCCAATTTCATTTATAAAACTTAATTTTGCATCAAGAATATTTTGGGGAGTCTGGTTATTTAATACTCTTATTAAAAGAGCAATTATTCCTTTTGTTATAATGGCTTCGCTGTCTGCATAAAATGAAACCAGATCTTTTTCAAATTCAGCATGCAACCACACTCTAGATTGACATCCTTTTATAATATTTTCATCTCTTTTATGAATGGAGGATATAAGAGGAAGATCTTTACCAAGTTCAATTAGATACTCATATTTCTCCATCCAATTATCAAACATTTCAAACTCACTAATGATTTCTTTTTCTAGATCTACAACCTGCATGAATTTTTTTTAATAATAAAGATAATTTAAACTCTTTATACCTTAGCTTATTAGACACATTATTTAAACAATTGTTGAATGATTTCTTGAAGCTTACCTACTTTAATTAATTGATAATCTTTTGATTCTATTTGACTAACCTTAGAATATTTACTTAAATAAATTGTTTTAATCCCCATTTTTGTCACTTCTTTTATACGTTGTTCAATTCTACTAACTGGTCTTATTTCTCCACTCAAGCCTACTTCACCAATAAAACAAATTTTATGATCAATATAAAAGTCAAAAAATGAAGACAATATTGCACAAACCATAGATAAATCAATTGCAGGGTCTTGAATTTTTAATCCACCAGTGATATTTAAAAAAACATCTTTTTGGCTTAGTTTCATGCCGCCTCTTTTTTCAATTACAGCCAATAGCATATTCAGTCTTTTAATATCAATTCCATTAGCTGATCTTTGTGGATTTCCGTAACTAGCAGCTGAGGTTAAGGCTTGAGATTCTATCATTATAGGTCTTACTCCCTCCAAACTACAACCCAATGCAATACCACTCAACTTTTCTTGGTTGGTTGAAATAAGCATTTTGCTAGGAGAATTTACTTCTTCTAATCCACTTTCATTCATTTCATAAATTCCAAGTTCATTGGTACTTCCAAATCTGTTTTTGATGCTTCTAATCAAACGGTATAAGTGATTTTTATCTCCTTCAAACTGTAGAACAGTATCCACCATATGTTCCAATACTTTAGGACCAGCTATTGCTCCATCTTTAGTAATATGCCCAATAATTATTACAGGAATTAGCCTTTCTTTTGAATAATTTATTAAAATTTCTGCACAATGCTTGATTTGAGAAACACTTCCAGGAATAGCATCTATTTCTTGCGTGTGAATGGTCTGTATAGAATCAATAATAATTAATTTAGGCAAAACTTCTTCACAGGTTTTAAGGATGGTATTGATTTCTGTCTCGTTATAAATATAGCAACTGTCGTTATTCAACTTTAATCTATTGGCTCTTAACTTAATTTGTTCATTGCTTTCTTCCCCAGAGATATATAATACTTTCTTTTTTATTGTTAACGCAATTTTTAAAGTTAATGTTGATTTACCAATTCCAGGTTCACCCCCTAGAAGTATAACAGAACCCTTTACCAATCCATTTCCAATTACTCTATTAAACTCTAAATCATTTATAGGAATTCTCTCCGCCTTATCTCCAGAAATATCACTTATTCGCTGAGGAGTTTTCATACTGCTTGTAATAGAACTTTTGGAAGACTTTGAAACTATTCTCTCAGAAACTGTATTCCATTCTCCACATTCTCCACATTTACCNGTCCACTTACTTGTTTCGTGAGAGCAGCTTATGCATTGAAATATTTTTTTAGATTTTACCATAAGCAATAATAATCCGTTACAACATACAATTAATACGTTGTGTTTTTAGAAACTGGATTTAAATAAGTTTTAATAGTAATAAAGATGCCAATTAAACCCCAAATTGGAATTGCAGCTTTATCTGTATCTAAATAGTTATTTAAAACCCCGTGAGTAAAATAGGTGGTTAGAGATAAGATTATGAAAAGGGTTAAAATTTTATAAAACTCATTTTCACTTCTTATATAATATAGTCCAGAGTAAACAAAAACAAGCCCTATTAATAAAATATTGATTAGAAATCCAAAAAAACCTTGNTCTGCTAAAGGACTTAGATACTCACTATGNGCATTNCCTCCATCTCCAAAATTAGTGCTNATTATTGTTAAATCTTTAGANTTTTGNAATGGTGCATATACAAAAGCANAGGTTCCNGGNCCCCATCCAAAAAANGGTCTTTGTAAAAATAGTTCAAGNGCACAATTCCATCTNTTTAAACGTTCTAAATTTGANGCATCNGAAGAAATNTTGGACATTGATTCTANTCTTTCTGAAAAATTTTCAGTGGTGTGTTCTGCATCATTTTTTTGANNCAAGTAAGAAATTTCTGTNAAATTATANACTATAAATATGGAAGGNATNATTANGATAGNTANTAGCCATTTTAATTTTATTTTGAANTAATAAAGAANAAATACTCCAATCGCNAAAACNATACTTAGCCAAGCAGCTCTTGTNTAACTANAGTANAGACCNATNAGAAGNATTGCTAAAAAAACANTTAATAAAATTCTNAAGTAANTTTTTTTNGACTCATATAACAACCAAACATTAATNGGAATAACTAGTGCTANAATTGCACCATATGAAGTATGGTCTTTAAAAAATGGCCACATTACCCAATGACCNGCTTCTTCACTAAAACTNTTCATCATNTGGTTNATNAANGTATAGCAAGTAACCATTACCATNGNAANAAGATAANCGAAGAAAAATTGTTTGATTTGTTTTTNCCCNTTTTTGAAAAAGTGAATTCCNTAAAGAAGAATGGGAATAATNAACCAGCTTCTAGAAATTAAAAACTTAAAGGANACNANNGGNATTTCACTNNCTATNGAGNTTATAAANATCCATANAANNTGTNNNAAAACTAATATTANNATAGGATTTTTANAATGTNGAAGANTCTTCTTTNAGNTNTNTNTNNTANAGNGNTTTNAACAGNAANANTANNGTAAATACAANNAACATTGGTTCTGTNGGNAAATAAAAACCTATTCCNAGCAAGTCTAAATTTTCAAAATTAAANGAAAGTGGGGTGCAAAAAACTATGGTGANGAAAATTAAATCCANTCTAAAAACAAATAGNTANCCAAGTAATATNACTAAAGGAAGNGCNAGNAGATAGAAAATGTCAAAGTAAATTANAATTGAGTTTAGTATGATGAATANAATCATCAANAAGTAAGAAATTCTTCGNCTAAGAAATCCTTTAAACATTAATCTTTTAAAAGTTCNATTTGNTTNTTGACTANTATNCCTACAATTGCTAGTAAAACAGNTGAGAATNTTGATAANACTACAATTAGCCATCTAATTGGATANGNCTTTTTTTCNGCNGGATAGGCTTTNTCAACNATNAATTTATGNGANANATANCTGGTNGCATCACTTTCTGCNTGTTCGTAGGANGCTTCCATTGTNGCAAGTCTTTCAGAAAGGAACTCTACTTTAACTTGGAAAGATTTAAGTAAAGAGCCGTATTTTTCAGTCATATTCATTTTAGTTTTAAATGATTTTTTNATCTNNGAATCTTTAGAATTNACNTAGCCTTCAGTNAGCGCTCTGTAAGCATCGTTNGTTACCACTCCAAGAGAAGATANTTTNGACATCGTATCTCTAAGGTTCTGCATTTGNGCAGTTATTTTATCAAGTTTNTCTTTTTTAATTTTAAAATCTGTNAAAGCTCTTTCGTGAATCATNGCATTTTTTGTNTTGTCAAATAACGATGCAATTTCGTTGGCNATTAATGCNGCTGTATCTGGACTTTTNTCTAAAACAGTAATTAATACNGCNCCATTGTTATTCCTTTTAAAANTTATATTTTCTAAATAAGTTTTTGTTAAATCNGTATTNATATATTTTGATTCCAAATCAATTTCATAATGCTTAAGAAGATTAAATTTGTCNATAATTTTNCTTCTTATACTGCTGGANTCTAAAATTTGAAGCATTTGTTCTGCCTCTTCNTTCTCNCCAAATTTAGAAACGCTTTGNTCTTCTGTAATTACNTCATTGAATGTNACTGAACTTGTCTTNGCAGGGTAAAGTGTTACAGTAGATTCAAATTTCTCATCCATTAAAAGAGAGACTATACTNGAGGCNACTAACGNAATAATTCCAATAGTTATTAANGGATTTTTATTTTTCCATAAAAAAGAAATTAAGTCGTAAGATTGATTTTNTGATGAATTCATTTTTCAATTTTANTTTTACAAATGTAAGTTATAGCATGAATCTCTACAAATTANGAGGATTTATCGTNTTTTAAAANNCTGTAAAACTGNTCCCAATTAATAACTTTNAAAAATAAACCNATAATTCCACCACCAATNACATTNAATNTTATTTTTTCTAACCAATTNATANTTAGATAATTCTCTANAGTATAGACNATNNNAANAAACAATATNGTGAATGAAAAAANCNGAATTATTGNNAGNANATTATATTTAAAATTAAATATTTTNTANCATAAAGCTANTTGAAANANAAGGATNAAAAATTGGGTAAANGCACTAGCAAAAGCNGCTCCNGAAGAACCTTTATNNGGAATNAGTAATANGTTNAGCGAAATNTTTATTAAAATNCCAAAAANNGCCAANATNTTTAATTGTTTCATACTTCCTTTTGCGGTTAANAANGTCCCAAATATATAGTTACATGAAACAGCTATAAANGANATCATTAACCATCCAAANGTTTCACTAGANTGCNNTAANGANGANCCANTTATNTCATATCTCCAATTAAGAATTTCTANTTTATAGGNCCATACANTAANACAAATAATTAAAGCAAAAAAATAAATTAGNTTGAAAGACAACCANGAAACTGGAATAACACTTTGNTTTTCTTTAATAAGTTTAGAAAATATTGGAAGTAANAGACCAGCAAATAAGTANCCAAGCATATTAAAAGCCATGAAAAATCTATANCCATGAGCATAATTAGCTACTTCAATATTNCCTCTNATTCTNTCNACCATNACNACATCAGAATAGTAGTATATGGACATTAAAAATATNAAAAGAGCNTAAGGNATACTTTTTTTTACAATCATTTTAAAAAATAGNNGNTCCCAANTTAGACTTGGTAATTGGGTATGTTTTATTAAAAATGAAAAACCCATTAGAACAGTAATTAAATACGCTACAGTTTGAGATAGGATGAAGAAGTCAATAGTTATAATTGCATTATTAGTAATACTGTATAGGAAATAACCACAGAAAAATATTAAAATCAATCTATCGGTAATAGATAAAATACTGTCTTTTTTAAATAAAAGAAGTGCAGATAAATTAGATCTTATAAATAGAATTAAAGCCACTAAAATTTGATTAAATCCTATAATAATTAACCACTTCATTTCCTTTGTTGAAAGCTCAAAAATTAATCCAACTAGTAAAAGAATACTAATATAAAATGCGCTTAATATTAACTTAAGAGAGAAAATTTTTGAGAAATGTTTTTGAAGTAATTGATTATTTTGTGCAATATTTCTAGTATTGAAGTTATTAACCCCCATATCAAGAATGATATTAAAAATAAAAGACAGGCTCAATAAAGAAAAATAAGTTCCATAGGTACCAGGAATATTTTGCTCTGTAATTTTTAATATTTCAGCATCAATTCCAATTATATAGAAAGGTTTAATGACTACATTAAGTAGGAGAACTAGTATTAAATTGGAAAGAAATTTTTTTTTCATTAATCCTTTAGGTAAACTCTAACTACTCTGTTCGATATAGAACTTATAATCTCATAGGGAATTGTATTTGCAGCATCTGCCATTTTAAAAATAGAATGGTTATTTCCAAATATTTCTACTCTATCATTGACATTTAAATTAGAATTTGAGATGTCTATAAATAACATATCCATACATATGTTCCCAATAGTTGGATAAATAGTATTATTAATATAAACACTTCCTTTACCGTTCCCTAAAGATCTAGAAAATCCATCTGCATATCCTATTGGAATAATTGCAACTTTTATTTGTCTCTTTGATTGATTATTTAATCCATAACCAATATAATCACCTTTATTTACGGTCCTTATTTTTGATATTCTAGAGACTAAAGATGCTACATTATAAAGCTTTTTACTTTTAGAAACCCCATATAACCCTATCCCTAGTCTGACCATTTGCAGACTTTGTTCTGGGTAATTTTCAATTCCTGCAGTATTTAGAATGTGCTTAATTGTTTTAATTCCTAATAAATATTCAATTTCTCTGGACATACTATGGAAGAAATCGAATTGTTGTTGAGTTAATTTTTTTCCATTTTTATCATCACTCGCGGCTAAGTGACTAAAAATCCCTTCTACTTTAATTTCTGGTTGGCTTAATAAGAAGCTACATAATTTTTTAATATCTACAGAATCAAATCCCATTCTATTCATTCCTGTGTTTAACTTTATATGAATAGGATAATTTTTTATCCCCATCAATATAAGTTTCTTAGAGAATTCGTCCAATTGATCTAAATTGTAAATGGAAGGAGTTAATCGATTTTCTATTAAATTATCTATTGATTTTTGTTCTACATTCATTACAAGAATTGGAGACTTTATCCCATTTTCTCTTAGTTCTACACCCTCATCAGTATATGCTACTCCTATGTAGTCGATATGATTTTTCTCTAGGATTTTCGCAGATTCGATTAATCCTGTTCCATATCCAGCTGCTTTAATCATAACAAGTAATTTTGTTTTTGGAGCAAGTAAACTTCTGTAATGGTTTAAGTTTTTAATTAGGCTAGAAAGATTTATTTCTAAAATAGTATTATGTTTTTTTTGTTCTAATTTTAAATAAATCTTTTGAAAATCTGCAACTTTTTTCCCCTTAATTAAAATATAGTGATCTTTGAAAATAATATTTTTAAAGTGTTTTAAAAATTCAGATTCATTTCTAAAAATTAAATATTTCTTAGGAAATAATTTAGTGTTTTTAAAGAGTTCTTCTCCAATTCCTATAAACTGTGTTATTTCGTAGCTTTCTATTAATTTAGATAGTTCCTCAAAATTGGTTTTTTTTTCGTTCAAGTCTGATAGAATTAAAATGGTCTTAGATGACCCACATTCAGATTTTAAGGTTTCAAGAGAAATTTTAAGGGACTGAAAATTACTTTGATAGGAGTCATTAATAATGACTGAATTACTAATTCCAGATTTTTTTTCAAATCTTAAAGCAATGTCTGGGAGATATGGACTTAAGGATTTTATGTCCTTTAAATCGTATTTTATTTGATTTAAAAATCCTAGACAACAAATAAAATTTTTTGCAGAGTTCTCATCTTTTTGTTGGATGAAGAACACTTCTTTTTTATTATTGTATTCACAATGTATTTCTTGTCCTTTTGCTACAATATTTCTTTTAAAATTAAATACGTTATTTTTAAAATAAGTGTGAATTGTTCCTTTTAAAATCTTTTCTTTTTCAATTCGTAGTTCATCGAATGAATTAAAGTTTTCAATATGTTCTTTTCCAATATTAGACAATATTACGTGAGATGGCTCAATCATTTGCTTCATTAAATCCATCTCACCAGGCAAAGAAATTCCTGTTTCAATGATAGCTAATTCGTGGTACTTTGTTAAAGAAAGCAAAGTTAGAGCTGCTCCAAATTGCGAGTTATAACTTTTTGGACTTCTGAGAATATTTATTTTTTCTTGCGCAATAAAATTTATCCATTCTTTTATAACTGTTTTACCATAACTTCCAGTAATGGAAAGTACTGGAATTTTAAATTTTTTTCTGTGGAAATTTGCCCATTTCTGTAATGCCAATAACGTGTTTTCAACTACCAAGTAGCCAGCATCTTTCTTTATTTTTAAAGGAGCTTCATGGGTTATAAATTGCCTTATCCCATTTTCATAAACTTGGTTAATGTACTTATGCCCATCGTTAAAATTTGTTTTAAATGCCAAAAAAACATGTTTATTATCTTGAACAAATCTTCTACTATCGTAATGAACATTACTAATGGGCGAATCAATATTTCCCATGCATTTCCCACCTGTTATTTTAGAAATATCTCGAAGAGTATATGAGTTGTTTATCTGCAATTTTATGGACTAATAGTTTGTGAACGAATAAATTAAACAAAATGTTATGTTGATAACATTCAAATAGAGATATTCTCACATTATGTAAAAATATTGAATTTTGCATTGAAATCTTAATTATCATGGACGAGTTTAATTTTAAATCCCTAGAAAGTTTAGCAAGTGAGCTGAAAGAAGGAGTCTTTAAAATAAAAAGCAGAGCTCTTAGCTCAGAAGATATTCTTTCTCTTTTGTCCTCATCAAGACAATTACATGAAAGGCTTGCAATATTGCAATATCTACTAGAAAAAAATCAAAATAAAGAAACAGTTTCAGAAAAAAAGAAGGGAGAAGAGTCAACTAATGTTGAGGAAAATCAAATTAATTTAATTGATGTAATTGTTGAGGAAGAAGCTAAGACAGAAAAAGGAGATATTAAAATTTCAAATGAATTTAAGTCTGTAAATGAAATTCATTCAAATAGTCCACAAACTTCTTTAGCCGATCAATTTGGCCAACAACCGATTTCTGATTTAACCAAAGAAATAGGTATTAATGAAAAGTATTTAATAACAGAAAATTTATTTTCTGGAGATAGTAAGGCTTATTCAACTGCAATTAAAGAATTGAATGAATTTCAAAATATCAATCAAGCTAGTGACTTTTTAAAAAATTCATTGTCTAAAAAACACAACTGGAACCCAAAGTCTAATCAATTAAAAAGATTAATTAATTTGGTGGAAAGAAGATACCAGAATAAATGATTAGATTTTTTTTATTTCTCCCCCTTCTTTTTTCATTTGAAATTCAATCTCAAACCCTAAATTTTTCTAAATATGTTGACACGCTTTGTAGTAACTATTTTATGGGTAGAGGCTATGTTAATGATGGACATTTAAAGACTGCAAATTTTTTAGAAGAGAAGTTTAAAGAAATTAATTTAGAGCCTTTAAGTAACGACAGATTTACTCAAGATTTTTATATTAATGTAAACACCTTTCCTGATACAGTTGAACTAAAATTAGATGGAAAATCTTTAATCCCAGGAAAAGATTTTATAATTTCACCCCAGTCAAGAGGATTAAAAGATGCTTTTAATGTTGTAAAGGTCGACTTAAATAATTGGCAGTCTATCTTAACAAATAGTAAAGTCCACAACCAATCTATTGTCTCCTTTAATGTGTCGAAAATTTTAGATAGAGATACTATTTCAATGTATAAAGAGTTGAGAAATATTTTAAATAAAAGCTTTCCTGTTTTGTGGATTTCGTCTGAGAAATTACAGTGGTCTGTAGCTGACTATGTTTCTAACTTCCCAATGATTAAAATAGCAAGTAAATCAGTGAATAATGAATTCTCAAGAGCTCAAATAAATATTGAAAATAAATTTCAAAAGGGTCTAAAGACTCAAAATGTTATAGGAATGGTTAATGGAAGAAAAAAAAATCTATAATTATTTCTGCCCATTATGACCACTTGGGAATGATGGGGCAAGTTAAATTTCCCGGGGCTAATGACAATGCAAGTGGAGTGAGTTTATTACTTAATTTGGCTTCCTATTATTCTATAAACCCCCATAAATACAATATTATTTTTATTTGTTTTGGAGGTGAAGAAGCTGGTTTAAAAGGTTCTAAGTATTTTACAGATCATCCTTTATTAGATTTGAAAAAAGTGAGTTTTCTTATCAATTTAGATATTGTTGGAACTGGCGAGGAAGGAATTGCAATAGTAAATGCTCTTGAAGAAAATAAAGCGGTTAAAAAAATTGGGAAAATAAATACTAGATCAAATTATTTTAACAAAATTAAAATCCGTGGTCAGTCTCCAAATTCTGATCATTACTGGTTTTCGCATCACCAAGTACCCTCAATTTTTATTTATACTATGGGCGGAATTCAGGCTTACCATGATCCGTTGGATAAGTCGGGAACATTGCCTTTAAATAAAATAGAAGACTTATATCATCTAATTATTGATTTTGTAAATGGATTTTGATAAGTTCCTTTATTTATGATTTTTGAGGGTTAGGTTTGATTAAATAAATTCCACAAAAAATTACTAGACATAAATAAAATTGAACTATACCAAAACTCTCTCCATCTATTAGACCCCAAAATATGGCGACTATCGGTATCAAGTAAGTCACAGATGATGCAAACACGGATGATGTTTCTTTAATTAATAAATTAAAAACCCAAAAAGCTAACCCACTTCCTAAAATTCCAAGAATATTTATGTAAATAAAATTCAAGTAATTGGGATCGTTATTCATCAAATTATTTGTAAAACCTGTCTGAAAAAAAAGTAAAAAACCAGCTATTGGTCCAATAAATACAAAAGACCAACTAGTAATTTTTAGTGCAGGAATATCTTGAAGATAAGTTTTGATAATATTTATGTTCAAGGCGTAGCAAGCAGAACCTAAAACAGGAAATAAAGCATATAAAATAGAACTAGAGAAAATATTACCGCCCGTACTTATAAATATTAAACTAGTTGCTCCAATTAAGCCAACTACAACACCAATTGCTGATATAAAATTTGTTTTTTGTTTGAATAGTATCAATCCAAATAAAAGAGTGAAAAGAGGAGTTATAGAATTTAATATTCCATTCAAAGAACTATCTATTTTGGTTTGTGCTTTAATAAATAAAAAATAGGGGATTACGCTTCCAATTATCGCGGATAGGAGAAGAATAAAGACGATTTTCTTTTTTATTTTGAAAAAACTTTTAATTCCTACAGGAAAGAAAACAAGAAAAACAATAAATATTCTATAAAGTGTTATTTCTATGGGAGTATAAGTAGTTAATGCTTTTTTCATTAAAATAAATGAACTTCCCCATATTATTCCTAAAACACAAAGTGTTAAAATTTGAATAATTTTTTTTGAAAAATCCATTTAATCAACTTCAAATATATCTTTAAAAGACTTTCTGACTTTTTTGTTATGCTGAGAATCATCAGATTCAGATCTGTAACCAATTGCTGCAACAACTCCTGCACTCAGGTTTTTTTTATTAATATTTAGAAACTCATTATATTTTGAAGTATCGAATCCTTCAATAGGACAAGAATCTATCTTCAGAGAAGCACAAGTAGTCATTAAATGAGTTAAAGCGATATAAATCTGATTTTTGGTCCATTCAGAGATTTCTTCAGAACTTTTATTAAGCAGAGTTTTTTTTAAAAAGTCACCATATCCTTTGTTCTCTTCAATAGGTATTTTTTGACTTACTGATTTATTCTCTATATACAAGTCAATGTCTTTTTCAAATACTTTAGTGGAATTACAAAATATGAAAAGATGTGAAGCATCAGAAACTTGAGACTGGTTATATGAAAATTTTCTTAATGCCTCTTTTTTAAGCTGATTTTCAATGATAATGACTTTAAATAATTGTAATCCATAAGAAGTTGGAGCAAGACGAATAGATTCTTTAATTAGTTCTATATCGGAAATTGGAATTTTCTTATCGGGATTAAATTTTTTAGTAGCATATCTCCACTTGTAATAATCTATTATATCCATATTTGGCCCAATATTACCACAAATAAAGTTCTCAATGTCTTTTGTTATATAATTTCATTGTAATTTAATACAACGTAGCAATATTATGTTGTCAAGATATATATTTATATTGAAAATTAACAATTAGAAATGGAGATTAGAAAATATCAATGGAAGAAAAAAGAAGTTGACCGATCAACTAGTATTCATTTAGCCAAAGAACTTAATGTTTCTAAAATTATTTCTGAGATTTTAGTTGCAAGAGGAATTCATGATTTTGATTCTGCGCAAAATTATTTTAGGCCCAATGAAAAACAATTTCAGGATGGGTTTTTAATGAAGGGAATGGATATTTCTGTAGAAAGGTTGAATAAAGCTGTTTCAAATAATCAAATTATTCTTGTTTACGGAGACTATGATGTGGATGGAACATGTTCAGTTGCTATGATGGTTCGTTTTTTAAAACAACTAAAAGCCAACGTTTTGTATTATCAACCTCACCGTGAAACTGAAGGTTATGGCATATCATTAAAAAGTGTAGAATGGTCTAAAGAAAATAAAATTGATTTAGTAATTGCATTAGATTGTGGAATTAAAGATTTTCTAGCTGCAGAAGCATATAATAATGAAAATATTGATTTAATTATTTGTGATCACCACAATCCGTCCGAAACACTTCCAAATGCATTTTCAATATTAAATCCTAAGCAAAATGATTGTTCTTATCCATTCAAAGAGCTTTGTGGATGTGCAGTCGGTTTAAAGCTTATTCAAAGCTATGTCAAAAAGTTTGATTTACAACTCGACTTTAGTTCCTATTATCAGTTTGCAGCCGTTGCATCTGCTGCAGATGTAGTTCCCTTAATTAATGAAAATAGGCTAATTACTTATTTGGGGCTTTTAGAAATAAATAAAAATCCAATTGAACCATTCGCTTTACTTTTTTCAAAATTGAATAAGTTAAACGAAATTAATCTTGGGGATTTAATTTTTAAAATCGCCCCAAGAATAAATGCAGCAGGAAGATTAGATACTGCATTATTAGCTACAAAATATTTGATATCCGATTTTCAAGAGTCTGTTCAAGGATTAAATAAAATAGAGAATATTAATGAAGAACGCAGAAAATTAGACGACTTAACAACTCAGCAAGCGTTAAAAGATTTGGAAGAGCAATCTAAAAATAGATTTACTAATTTAGTTTTTTCTCAAAGTTGGCACAAAGGGGTAGTTGGAATTGTGGCATCAAGAATTATTGAAACTTATTATAAGCCAACAATTGTTTTGTGTGGCCACGGAGATATTATCACTGGTTCTGCTAGATCTGTAAAAGGATTTGACCTGTATAGTGTATTAGAAAATTTGAAACATTATTTTGTAAGATTTGGAGGTCATAAATATGCAGCAGGTCTAAGTCTAAAAAAAGAAAACTTAGCGTCATTTAAGGAAGATTTTGAAAATGAAGTTGGAAAACATATTCAAGATCAAGATCTTATTCCAGAAATTAATATTGATTCTGAGCTTTCTTTAAACCAACTTTTTGAAGGAATTAATAATCAATCAACGCCTAAATTTTATAGAATTTTAAAGCAAATGGAACCATTTGGTATTGGCAATCCAAAACCAGTTTTTCTTTTTAAAGGACTAAATCTTGAAAGTCCCGCTAGAATAGTTGGTGAAAAGCATTTAAAGTTTATTTTTTCGGATTATTCTAAGGAAAATAAAATTGATGGTATTTGGTTTAGTAGTCTTTCTTTTTTAAAAATTCTAAAAGACCAAGAGACTATTGATGTTGTAGGCACCATTGACGAGAATTATTTTAGAGTTAACAGAACTATGCAAATAATTATTAAAGATATTAGAGTAAATTAATCTTTATTTTTTCTTGAGTCAGAAATAATATGAAGATCTCTTTGTGGATAAGGGATTTTTATTTTTTGATTTTTAAATGCCTGATCAATTGTTAGTCTTATATCACTTTTAATATTTACAATTTCCCAAGTTTGTTGTGCCCAGAAATAAACTTTAAATCTTAGTGCGTGATCTCCAAAATCTTCTAGTTCTATTGTAATTTTTCTTCTTTTTTCTACAAGTGGATGTTTCAAGGCACTTTGGTAAAGAATTTCTTTTACCATTTGGGTATCAGAACCATAACCTACTCCTACTGAAATATTAAACCTTGTTATCTTATCACTGATAGTCCAATTGATTACCATATCACTAGTTAAGGAATTATTTGGAACTATAATAGTTTTCCCATCTAATGTTTTTAGTTGAGAGGTTCTAATAAAAATATTATCTACTTTACAAATTTCGTGATTGGGCATTTCTACCACATCTCCTACTTTTATGCTACCGTCAAAAAGTAATATAATACCTGAAAAAACATCTGAAATTTGGTTTTGTAGCGACAATGTAAGTCCTAAACTGACAGCCGCTACACCCGCAGTTAAAAAAGTAATATCAATTCCAATTCCTTGTACAGCAACAATGACTGCAATCAAATAAATTATATATTTACTTAGTTGAGAAATAGAATAAGTCCCAGCTTCATCAATCCATTGTTTTTCCCTTGTTGATTTGAGTATTAAAACTCTGAAAATACTTATAGATATTTTGGAAATTACTATTACAAAAATTAAGTAAAAAAGTTTACCGATAGTAAAACTAAACCTCTCGTAGACACCATCAACTTTAGAATCAAAGTCAAACCCAAAAATTTCAAGATGAGAAAGAGAATTTATTTGATCATATAAAAGTGATTCAAGAGCCAACAAACTGAAAACGAGTACTAGTACTTGTTTTAAAAGTTTTTTAATATTTTTTAGTCTTCCCTCTACAATCCATCCTTTTTGTTTTAAAACCCGTTCTAAGTTTTTGTTAATCCAGTTATTTACAATTAGCCAAACTAATACTACGACTCCAAAAAGACTTAGGTTAAGTAAATGTTGTTGTAAATATTCAATTAAATCCATAATTTATTGTGTTACAATAATACCCAATTCCTTGGCAAATATATTGCGTACTTTGGTTAATTCCTTAATTTCTTTAATTATTGATTCATTGGATTCATTGGATTCCATCTCTTTCAGTGCTAGTTGCTTCTCTAAAATAAGATTTTCAGTCACTCTTAGTTTAAAAATAAAAACGGACTCTTCAGCTGCTTGTTTTAAACGATCAGACTCAATTTTTGTATGAATTTGATGTTTGTTTTTCCAATTTTCACTTAAAATGTTCTGCGAAGTTGTTAAGTCTGCAACTAGACTAGTTAGATTTGGATTTTGGATAAAATGTTGTTCATTTAATACTAATCCTTTTTCCAAGCCCTCTAAAAACTCATTAAACACCAACTGATATTTTTCATTTTTATAGGAAAGTTTATCAGATAAAATTTCCTCAACAATAAATTGTGCTAAAGGATATTCCACCGTTGATTTTTCATTTTCGTTTAATACCTCAACTTTAATTGAGTGTGCTCCATAACTCAACATTAGCCTTATTAAATCCTGTTCTTGGTTACTTAAATCGTGTTTAACCCCTTTTTGAAATATTTTACTGGGTAAGTTTTTTGGACTTATAGATGGAAGAGAATTGGGAGATTGTGTTTCTCTTTTAGAACGTAATTTTTTTTGAACTTCAGTAATAAGAAGCTGCTCATCCATTTCAAATATTTGAGCAGTTTTTTTAATATACACAGATCGAGATACTGCATCTGGAATAATAGAAATGGAAGTAATTATATCATTAATAGTTTTAGAAATATTTATCGGATCGTTCTTTGTTTTTTCTAGTAAGTGATTTGCTTTAAAAGAAATAAAGTCAATTTGGTGGTCAATCAAATAAGATTTAAAATCTTCAGAAGATAATTTATGGGAATAACTATCAGGATCTTCCCCTTCTGGGAACAAAACTACTTTAATACTTAAACCAGCTTTTAATAACATATCAACCCCTCTAAAAGAAGCATTAATTCCAGCTTGATCACTGTCATATAGAATTACAACATTATTAGTAAATCTTTTTATCAGCCTAATTTGTCCATCCGTAAGTGATGTTCCACTAGTGGAAATAGCATTTTTTATCCCGTTATGGTGAAGAGAAACAACATCAGTATACCCTTCTACAAGCAAACATGAATCACTTTTAATAATTTCACTCTTGGATTGAAATAACCCATATAGAACATTACTCTTATTATATATTTCGCTTTCTGGAGAGTTGAAGTATTTTGCAACTTTCTTATCAGTTCTTAAAGTTCTTCCTCCAAATCCTATTATTCTCCCTGTAATATTATGAATTGGAAAAATTATTCTTCCCCGAAAAAAATCATAGGTGCCTTTTTCCCCTTCTTTTATTAACCCAGATTTTTTTAATGGCTCTAGGCTATAATTAGAATTTTTGGCTTCATTTTCAATAGCATTATAATCATCTGGAGAGTAACCAATTTCAAATTCGTCTATAGTCTTTAGATTATAACCCCTTTTTTTCAAATAGGATAACCCAACTGATTTTCCTTCATTGGTTTCCTTTAAAGATTTTTTGAAAAACTCATTAGCAAATTGGTGAGCTAAATATAAACCTTCCTTTTGGTGCTTTGCCGCTATTTGTTCTTCAGTTTCTTCAGTTTCTTCAATTTCAATATTATATTTATTGGCGAGCCACTTAAGAGCTTCTGGATAAGACAAATGTTCGTGTTCCATTAAAAAGGATACTACATTTCCTCCTTTTCCAGAACTAAAGTCCTTAAATATCCTTTTTCCTGGAGAAACCATAAAAGATGGTGTCTTTTCATTTGCAAATGGGCTAAGGCCTTTAAAATTTGAGCCTGATTTTTTCAAATGAATAAAATCGCCAATAACTTCTACAATATCTGCAGAATCAAAAATTTTAGCTATTGTTTCTTGTGGAATCAAATTAATTTTTAATTTAAAAATATGGATTTACAGCATAAAAATACGAATTGTTCATTGTACACAATGCAATTTTAAAAAAATGCATCAACATTTAGTCATAGATTTTTAATTACCTATACATTTGTGTAAAATTAATAAAATGAGTAAAGATCAATACCAAGCACATGACTATTACTTTATGGATGAACTTTTATCTGATGAGCACAAATTAATCAGAGACTCTGCAAGAGCATGGGTAAAAAAAGAAGTTTCCCCAATTATTGATGATTATTACGAAAGAGCAAAATTTCCCAATCAAATTCTAAACGGCCTTGCTGGTATTGGAGGTTTTGGACCTTATATTCCGGAAGAATATGGAGGAGCAGGGTTAGATCAAATTTCATATGGTCTAATTATGCAAGAATTAGAAAGGTGTGATTCAGGGTTAAGATCAACATCTTCTGTTCAGAGTTCTTTAGTAATGTATCCAATTTATAAATTTGGAAGTGATGATCAAAGAAAAAAATATTTGCCAAAACTAGCCAGTGGAGAAATAATAGGATGTTTTGGATTAACAGAACCTGATTTTGGATCTAATCCAGGAGGAATGACTACCAATTTCATTGAAGATGGAGACCATTTAATACTAAACGGAGCTAAAATGTGGATATCCAATTCTCCATTTGCTGATATTGCTATAGTTTGGGCTAAAGACCCTAATAACAGAATTAAAGGAGTCATTGTAGAAAGGGGCATGGAAGGTTTTCAAACACCAGAAATGCATGGAAAACATTCACTAAGAGCTTCGTCCACTGGAGAGCTTATTTTTAACAATGTAAGAGTCCCAAAAGAAAATATTCTACCAAACAAAGATGGTCTTGGAGCACCATTAATGTGTTTAGATTCTGCAAGATATGGTATTGCTTGGGGAGCAATTGGTGCTGCAATGGATTGCTATGATTCTGCATTGAAATATTCTAAGGAAAGAATTCAATTTGGAAAGCCAATCGCAAGTTTCCAACTAATTCAAAAAAAGCTTGCAGAAATGATTACAGAAATCACTAAAGCACAACTTTTAACTTTCCGCCTAGGGCAACTTAAAAATGAAGAGAGGGCAACTTCCCCACAAATTTCCATGGCCAAAAGAAACAATGTAGATATAGCTTTGAAAGTAGCTAGAGAAGCAAGACAAATTCATGGCGCAATGGGAATTATGAATGAGTATTCTGTTATGAGACATATGGCCAATTTAGAATCTGTAATTACTTATGAAGGCACTCATGACATTCATTTGTTAATTACTGGCCAAGACATAACTGGAATTCAAGCTTTTAGTTAACCCACTGAAAAGAACTTATCATTTCTTCCATGTCTTCAATGATAAATCTAATGCAAGGCTTCAATGAGTCATAGTTAGGTTTCGCTTGAAAAAGTAATTGACCTGAAAAAAAATGTTTAGAACTATCAGTTATTGTAAAAGCATAATTACAAGCAGTATTACCTTTTATTTCATAGGCAAGTGCAAAAACTTGTTCATCTTCATTTTTCCAAACTCTTTCTAAAATAGCCGATGATTTAAAGCTGTGTTCGTAAACCATTTTTCTAAATCCCTCAGAAATTTCTAAAAGATTATCATTCAGTTCTAAATATTCACATAGGACTTCTGCTTTAAATTTAGGGAATATAATAGTTTTGCTACATTTAGGATAGTCTTTAAATTTTTGTTCCCATGAAGCATAATCAGGAAGTTTAAAGCTAAACATGCAAGAATCTTTTATATCGTAAAATTTTTTTAAAGGCATGTCTATTCTCAAATAACTTTTTGGCTTCGGGAAGGTTTTTTCCCTTGAGCAACTTAAGGCTACAATTAAAATAGATATTAATAGATGTTTCAGGAAATTAATCAATTCTAACTTTTAGTTTCTTGATTCTTCTTTTATCAGAAGCTTCAACAGTAAAATGGAAATTTTGGTAAGAGATTCTTTCATTTTTTAATAATATTTTACCTGCTTGCTCAATACAAAATCCAGCTAAAGTATCAGATTCTCCCTTAGCTGTCTCAAAAGTTTTCCCATCAATATTTAAAATTTTATAAAAATCAATTAAAGGAGTTTTTCCATCAAAAATATAATTTTGCTCATCAATTTTTAAAAATGTAACATCTCTTTCGTCAAATTCATCGGTGATATCTCCAACTATTTCTTCAAGTACATCCTCTAAAGAAACTATTCCAGACGAACCTCCGTATTCATCAACAACAATTGCTATATGGGTTTTTTCTTCCTGAAACTCTTTTAGCAAATCATCAAGTTTTTTATTTTCAGGCACGAACTTAGCATCTCTTAATAGCTGTTTCCAGTCATATTTAGAATCTTCATTCATATTGGCTAATAAATCTTTAACATATAAAATACCTTTTATTTGATCAAAAGTTTCTTCGTAAACAGGAATTCTAGAAAACTTTACAGTTTTCAGTTCGTTAATTAGAGACTTATAATCTAAATCTGTTCTAAATGCTAAAACATCGGTTCTAGGGGTCATAATTTGTTTCACATCGGTATTTCCAAATTTTGATATTCCTTCCAAAATTTTTTTCTCCTCATTATTTTCTACACTATCTTTTGTTAAATCAAGTGCATGCTTAAGCTCCTCCGAATTTAAAAGCTCAATTTTTTTATCAATTTTTTTATCAATTATTGATGTGCTGGATATAAGTAAATTACTTAAAGGGTTAAAAATAATTTTTAAAATGGTAATAGGTAAGGCCATTATTTTTGAAAATCTTATGTTGTAACTGTTGGCATAAACTTTAGGAATAACCTCTCCAAATAGTAATATTATAAATGTGACAGAAACTACTTGGATAATGAAGCTAGTTATAAAGTTTTGTGCCTTAGAAGGGAAAATTTCACTCATTATTATTGAAGAAACTATAACTATAGCAACATTAACTAAATTATTTCCAATCAATATTGTAGCTAAAAGTTTTTTTGGGCTTTCTAGTAACTTTAATACTCTATTGCTGTTTTTGTTGTCTGTTTCTTTAGACAAATTTAGCTTCTGCGAATTAGATAAGCCAAAAATTGCTACCTCAGACCCTGAAAGAAGAGCGGACAAAAAAACTAAAATCAACATAGCTAAAGCCCATATTCCAAGATTAGAATTTGAAAAATTTACAATAATTAAAGGTTTTAATAAAAATTTAAAAGCAAATGCAATTTCCAATTCGTGTTATTTGATTTAAAATGGTAAATCATCATTTTCATCTGGCGATGAAAATTCCTTTTCAGGGGATGATTTACTTTCATTTTCAACAGGCTTCAATGGGTTAGAGCTAGCCATAGACTCTCCTACACTACCCAGCATGGTGAGATTATCGGTAATTACTTCTGTAGAATATCTATTGTTTCCTTCTTTGTCTTGCCAAGTTCTTGTTTTAAGTTTCCCTTCTATGTACACTTTGGCTCCTTTTTTCAGATATTTTTCTGCGATCTCTGCAAGGCCCCTCCAGGCAACAATATTGTGCCATTCTGTTTGAGAAACTTTTTCACCTGTTTTTCTGTCTTTATAATTTTCGGAAGTTGCAATTGAAAAATTTGCTACTGCCGCTCCATTTTCTAAATGCCTTACTTCTGGGTCTTTTCCAAGATTACCAATTAGTATTACTTTATTTACACTACCTGCCATGATTAATTTTTATCCTATCAAATTTAATTATAATCTATGAATACTTATGTTTTGATTTATATAATTTTCAACAATTTTTGGAACTGCATACTCGTTCAATTTTTTTAATTCAATTTTTTCGTATTTCTTATTTTGAAAAAGTTTTTTTATTTCAAATTCCCAGAAAACAACATTTAGTTTTTGATGTGTTAAAAGATGGGTAACTTCTGTTTTTTTAGAAAGGATAGAAGTTTTAATTAAATCTTTAGGAGGAGAGAAGGATTCTATTGGTTCTTCAAAAAGTGGAAACTGATACATATTTTTCCAAATATCATTTTTAATTCTTTTTTCTAAAAAAATAAATTTTTTACTCTTTAAAACTATAAAATTAAAAAAACGTTCTTTTTTTATGATTTTCTTAGACTTTAAGGGTAGAGAAAGTATTTTATTATTATTGAATGCAAAGCACTTGCTATTTATTGGACACAAGTAACATTTAGGATTTACAGCTTTGCATTGAAGTGCACCAAATTCCATTACACATTGATTATAAGTGTCTACATTTTTTCTAGGTAAATTTATGAAGGCTATATTTTCAAATATTTTACTTCCCGATGTAGTATCTATGGGTTCTTCAATTCCAAAATATCTGCTTAGAACTCTGAAAACATTTCCATCCAAAACTGCTTTTTTTTCATTGAAGGCAAATGATGCTATTGCCGATGCTGTGTATTTTCCTACTCCTTTAAGTTTTATTAATTCATCATAAGTTTTTGGAAATTCTCCATTTAAATGGTTAGAAATATATTTAGCTGAATAGTGCAAATTCCTTGCTCGACTATAATAACCTAGACCTTGCCATAGTTTTAAAACTATATTTTCATCTGCTTTTGCAAGATCGTGAACATTTGGAAATTTTTTGATAAACTTTAAATAGTATGGAAGGCCTTGGTCTACTTTAGTTTGTTGAAGAATAATTTCACTAATCCATATTTTATAGGGATTTTTAGTTTCTCTCCATGGTAAGTTTCGTTTATGTTCACTGTACCATTTAATTAATTTTAGACTAAAATCATTTTCTATCATACTTGTAAAAGTAAAAAACTCAGTGGTAGCTTTTTGGCTTTCATAAATAAAATTATATTTGCAATCCAATTAATGGTGAAATTATAATTTTAACTATGACAAAAGCAGACTTAATTTCAGAAATCACAGAAAAGACAGGTGTTGAAAAAATAGCTGTCCAAGCAACAGTAGAATCACTGATGACTACTATTATTGATGCAATGGAAAGTGGTGAAAATGTTTATTTACGTGGTTTTGGTAGTTTTGTTATTAAAAAGAGAGCTGAAAAAACTGGTAGAGATATTTCGAAAAACACAACAATAATTATTCCAGAGCATTATGTCCCTACTTTTAAGCCAGCTAAAACTTTTGTTGAAGGAGTTAAAAATAAGATTAATAAATAATAAAGTATTTAATAATAATTTAAAAGATTAGTATGCCTAGCGGTAAAAAAAGAAAAAGACATAAGATGTCTACACATAAGAGGAAAAAGCGTCTGAGAAAAAACAGACATAAGAACAAGTAGTCTTTTTCCACTGACAATATTATTTTATTGTGTAACCGCTCTGCTATAATCAGATAGGAGGTTAAGTGTCGTATGAATTAGTAATAAATTCATCACCAGACGAAGTAGTAACTGCATTGCTTTATGAAAACAAATTAGTTGAAATTCATAAAGAAGGTCTTGATGACCAATTTAATGTAGGAGATGTTTATCTAGGTAGGGTTAAAAAAATCGTGCCAAGTTTAAACGCAGCATTTGTTGATGTTGGATATGAAAAAGATGCATTCTTGCATTATTTAGATTTAGGTCCTCAATATAGATCAATGAGCAAATTTGTTAAAGATTCTATTTCTGGAAAACAATCTACCCATAAGCTTGGCTACAATAAGATAGAGCCAGATATATTGAAAGATGGAAAGATAAAAGAACATCTTTCTTCAAACCAAATAATTGCTGTACAGGTAACAAAAGAGCCTATATCCTCTAAGGGTCCAAGGCTGAGTGCTGAAGTTACAATTCCAGGAAGATTTTTGGTCCTAGTTCCATTTTCAGAAAAGATTTCTGTTTCTCAAAAAATAAAAGATCCTGCCGAAAGAAATCGTTTGAAGCGACTTATCGATAGTATTAG
>PAST01000042.1:0-95286 GCA_002713405.1 Crocinitomicaceae bacterium
GAGCGTTTATTTTAACTACATGAAAAAATCATCATAATTTAAAAATTCTAATAGATGGTCTTTAAATTAATAATAATATTTTACAGCCTTAGAACCATTTTATAGTTAAATTTTTTATATTTCTTAGAGTCTAAAACAACTTTTTTAAATCAAAATTATTAAATCCAAGTTTTGTTTAATTCGTAAAACGAATCGTCTTATCTTGAACTATAATTTGTTATTTCAATCTTTGTTTTGAAAGGATTCCTTTGCTTCCACTTCTTTGGAGAAAGATATTTTATAATTGGATATAATAAAAATCTTAAAACTTTACTATCAATATATAATGCACTTTTTGATTTTAGAGGAACAGCTCCAATTGTACTTTTGAACTCTGATGCAGTTCTTCCGTAAATAATTTTTGATGCTTTTTTTTCTATCCCATGACTTATAGAGTCATAAAGTATTCTATTATACAAACTGCATTTTTTATTATATCTATAGTCTAGTCCAATAAAATAAGAGTATAATGTTTTTTCAAAATAGAATTCTGATGAAAAGCCTATTAAATATTCTTTTAGATAGTAGCCATGTATACAAAAATTTATAATTGAATAATTAGCTAAATCTTCATAACATCTAATATTTAACATTGGCCCTGAAAAAGATGACTTATTGTGTACATTATTGTAAAGAGTTTGTAATTCAGGCAATATGGATTTTATATCGCTTTTTTTTATCTCTTTTACAACTAAATCTTTACTTTTATTATATACTCCTCTGATTCTTTTTTTATACTTAGAACTAACATCTTTCTTATAATCTTCAAAAGAATTCCATTTTTCATTCAATTCCAAAACCATATCAGGATCTATCTCAAAACCAGGAGATAGTTTCTTTTTTATTTCCTTTTCGAAATTTAAAGATTTTAAAAAATAATCTGGGAGCAAGAAAAATTTCACTTTATATTTTTCTTTAAGTGTGTTAAAAATAGTTTTCAATTCCTCTTCAGAAATCCGCTCATTTTCAAAATTACAAGATGGGACATTAGATAAATAAGTATTCCCAAAACAGAATAACTGAAGTTTAATTTTTTTCAATTTTTTTTTCTTAAAGCTAACCCTCCTATTGTTTGTTAAATAATTAGCTATTTTACTACCATCAATTTTAATTAATTGCCCATAACAAATTCCTTTCTTTGTTGTTATATAAATGGGAATAATGCTATTTATACTTTTATGGTTTTCAAATATTTTTAGAAAATTCGTATTTAAAAATGGATTTATTTTTTCAAATTTTGAATCCCATTCCTTTTCATTCAAGGCATTTATTGAGCTAACTATTTCCAACTTTTTTGTCAATCTAAAAAAAGTCTTTTTTAAAATTTATCAGGAACAGTTTTTTCGAAGCTCTTGTTATTGCAGTATATAACCACCTTAAATATCCAAGGTCTAACATTTCATTTTTGAAATATCCAAGGTCTACAAAAACATTTTCCCATTGCCCCCCTTGAGATTTATGACAAGTAATAGCATAAGAAAATTTCACTTGTAAGGCATTCAAATATTTATCTTCCTTTATCTTTTTTCTATCTCCTTTGTATTTTTTGCTAATCTCGTTATATAGTTTTTGATATTCCTCATAACTTAAAGAAGAGGTCTCTAGGTTAATTGTATCTAACATTACTAGCACATCTATTTCTTTTTCTTCTAAAAAATCAATTAGCATTATAGTGACATCAGCAAACTTAAACCCATGTTTGGTTAAGATTTTATTGACACTAAGAACCTCAATAATATCTCCGTTGGCTATTAACTTTGAAGAGTTCTTCTCACCAAGCCAGAAGTAGTTATTTCTTACCACCATTAATAAATCTCCAGTAGATATGTCTTCTTCCAAATACCTGATTCTAGATCTAATTTGTTGATTGTAAATATTTGCTCTTTTATTTGATCTACAAATAACAATGGTATTAGTGATACCTCCTTGATTATAATTGGACTCTAGACATTCTTGCAGTTCATCTCCAGATTCTATTCTTAGAACATTGTCACTAACCTGCAACTTTGGTATATTAAAAATAGAGTTAGAAATTTGGTTTCTAATATTTGTTGCATTCAATAGAATAGTAGATGATTTATCTTGTCTAACAACTTCACTCAAGCTAAACGAGAGGACTTTTTTAGAATAATTTTCACTTAAAAATGATTCGCTAAGGGCAGGACTTATATTTAAATTTACTGGCGGTAATTGGGCTGTATCACCAATTAAAATAAGTCTACATCCTGCCCCGTCATATACATACTCAATTAAATCATCTAAAAGCGATCTGTTTCCAAACCCTTTGTCGGAAGATTCTGGAATCATAGACGCTTCATCTACAATAAAAATCGTATTAGAATGGGAATTTTCTTTTAGCTTAATGTAGGTATTTCCACTTTTATTACTATTGATCCAGTATATTTTCCTATGGATGGTAGATGCACTTTTTTTAGAATATTTAGAAAGCACCTTAGCCGCTCTTCCTGTAGGAGCAAGAAGAGTAGATTTCTTTCCAATAAATGAAAGGTTATTGACCAACGACGAAATTAAAGTGGTTTTGCCTGTACCAGCATATCCCTTAAGTAGAAATAGATTACTAGTACTTATAGAAGTGACAAATTCAGAAACTTCTTGTACTATTTTCTCTTGTTCTCTAGTAAGAGAAAATTGAAAATTAGATTTTATTTTTTCTGGAAGACTATATTTATTCAAAATTGCAAGAATTCCCCAATTTATATATTTTTTATGTAGTCACCATAAGGATCTATGATTTCAATTCCTTCAGAATATTCAACTTTACTTAGTTTTTTGAATTGAACCAATCCCCAAAGAACAAACTCATTTAAAAAAAATATATCCTCTTTCAAAGCTTCAGGGTGGTACTCTTTTATAAGGTTGTTTAGAGGCTCAATTGAAAGTAGTTTCTTTTGGTATTCTTTTTCTGAAATCCCATTTAGTATTTCAAATTTTGACTCGTTGAAAAACCAAGTCACTAAATCATCATATGCAGTATTGGCTCCTTGTTTTTCCAATTTTTCAATTTTAGGAAAATTCTTTTCAAAAAGAGTTTTAATAGCGCTCTCAATTAATTTATTTGCTACAAATTCAGCACCTTCTTGTTCTCCCTCATAAACAAGCTCTACTTTCCCCGTAATTGCCGGAATAATACTTGAAAAATCAGATAATCTTACCGTGGTTTTATATTCATTATTTCTAAGTAAGCGCTGTTCAGCACTGCTTAATAGATTTTCTAAGGCTGAAATGCTAAGTCTAGCACTTACTCCACTTTTTTCATCAATATATTCACTATGTCTTGCTTCAAAACTAATTTCTTCTAGTAAGTCTGCAGCCAAAGTAGGAAGATAAATATTTTCTTTTTGACTTAAAGTTGCTTTTATTTCTTGGTTAGTTATTTTTTTTGCTGTTTCAATATCTTTGGGATAATGGGTAAGAATCTGAGACCCTATTCTGTCTTTAAGCGGAGTTACAATACTTCCTCTATTGGTGTAATCTTCAGGATTAGCTGTAAAAATAAATTGCATATCTAGCTCTAGTCTTAGTTTAAATCCTCTAATTTGAACATCACCCTCCTGAAGAATATTGAATAATGAAACTTGGATTCTAGCTTGTAAATCTGGTAATTCGTTGATAACAAAAATACATCTATTTGCTCTAGGGATCATACCATAGTGAATTACTCTGTCATCTGCATAGCTTAGTTTTAGATTGGCAGCTTTTATAGGGTCAATATCTCCTATTAAATCTGCAACAGTAACATCAGGAGTAGCTAATTTTTCTGCAAATCTTTCAGAACGATGTAGCCAAGAAATTGGTGTATCATCGCCCATCTTTTTGGTGAGTTCTATAGATGCCCTAGATATAGGAGCTATTGGGTCGTCGTAAATTTCTGAACCTTCTACATAGGGAATATATTCATCCAAAAGATTTACCATTAATCGAGCAATTCTTGTCTTGGCTTGCCCTCTTAATCCAAGAAGATTAATGTTATGTCTAGAAAGTATGGCACGCTCTAATTCTGGAATAACACTTTTTTCGTAGCCATGAATCCCTTGAAAAACATTGATTCTATTTTGAATATTATAAATTAGATTTTCTCTTAATTCATCCTTGATACTTTTTTGTTTGTATTTGGCTTTTTTAAGGTCTGCTAATGTTTTAATTTTTTGATAATACATTTTTTATTTTATTCTTTTTTTTCTATTAGTCTCGTAATCTTCAAAAATCATTTCCCCAAGATTTTGTAGTCCAGTAAAGAAAGCCTTACCTTTATTTGCTTCTGTGAATTTCTGGACAAATTCTATCAAGTATGGGTCTTGGGCAATCATAAATGTAGTGATTGGAATATATAGTCTCCTTGCTTGTTGCCCCATTGCATAACATTGATTAGTGATATAAGGGTCTAGACCATTACTATTTTTGTAATACTTACCATCTTTAAGTCTTAAACAGCTTGGCTTCCCATCTGTAATCATAAAAATTTGCTTATTGGTGTTCCGTTTTCTTCTAAGCATGTCCATCGCTAAACTTAAGCCCGCAACCGTATTGGTATGATATGGACCAACTTTCAAATAAGGAAGATCTTTAATTGCAATGGGCCAAGCATCATTACCAAAAACCAATATGTCAATGCTGTCTTTTGGATATCTAGTTTTTATAAATTCAGATAAAGCCATTGCTACTTTTTTTGCAGGCGTAATTCTATCTTCACCATATAAAATCATACTATGGCTAATGTCTACCATTAGCACTGTACTCATTTGACTTTTGTGATAAGACTCTTCAATTACCAAGTCATTTTCACTTAGTTTAAAATCATTAACCCCATGGTTTATATGTGCGTTTTTCAAAGATTCAGTTATTGAGATTTTTTCTATGGAATCTCCAAATTGAAAAGCTCTGAAGCCCCCTGTATGTTCGTCCCCTTGACCTTGTTTGTTACTTTTATGGTTGCCAATTCCATTTTTTTTGATTTTCCCAAATATTTGATTTAGGGCTTGTTGGCGTATTGCTTGCTCTGTTTTTGCAGTTAAAGAAATATTCCCATTACCACCACTTTCAATTTCTTCTTTTATATAACCTTTTTCTTTAAGTTCTTCTATAAAGTCTTCAATTGTATAATCTTCATTGGTAAGGCTGTACTCTTTATCCAATTCTTTTAGCCAGTTGATAGCTTCGTCAAAATCTCCCGACGTATGGGTAATTAGCTCCTTGAAAATATCAAACAGTCTATCAAATGGAGATTGATTTTCTAACTCAAATTTTTTAAAAATAAAACCTTCTTTACTTTTCATTTTTTATTAAATATAAAGCTATAATTTATTAGTTTATTCACATCAATTTTATGATTTTTTAAGGAATTAGTTTAAAAGAATTTAGTTTATACTATTTCTAAGAATTACTTAAAGTTGAGTAAAATGGAAATTTATTTTTTTAAAACACATTAGAAACTAATTAATAATTTTAGAAAATTCTTGCTGTTTTGAACTAGAATCATAATTATAAGATGAATAATTAATTTTCTATTTACATATTCTTTCTTAAATTAACAGTTTCTTAAATTAATATCAAAGCGTTGTTTAAAAGTCAAATATTTTTCTTATTTCTAATAATAAATATTAGTCTTTATTCACAGGGTTTTAAAAGCATAAATGAAATTAATCAAGATTTTAAAGTTTTTTCTGTAAGTGATTCTAACAAATTAAATCCTCTTAAATTTTCAGTACAAGTTGGAGAATTTAATAAGCTCATCGGTTCAGAAAATCCAATTTCTAAATACCCTCTACTTTATTTTAAAGAAAAAAATAATTATAAATATTTTGTAGGAAACTATTATAATTATTCTAGTGCTCAAATGATGAGTAAAATGCTAATGCAAGATGGATTAGACAAAGCTTTTATAGTTTGTTTTGGCTCTTTAATAGACACGTTAACCAGTTTAGAAGACGCTATTGAATTAGTAGATACATTAGAAATGGATCTAATTAAAAATAAACTGACTAAGGACGTTAATTTAAACTCTAAATATGAATCAAATCCTAATTCCAAGCAAAGAACAAGTGCTAATGAAATTAATCAAGATTTTAAAGTTTTATCTATTAGTGATTCTAGTGAATTATCAAATCCTAAATTTTCAGTACAAATAGGAGTTTTTAAAAACTTAATTTCTTTAGCAAATCCAATTTCTAAATATCCTTTACTTTATTTTAAAGGAAAAAATAATTATAAATATTTTGTAGGAAAGTATGAAAATCTTTCGAGTGCTATAAATATGAAAAAACTTCTAGTTTTGGATGGGTTAAGCGATGCCTTTATTATTTGTTTTGGAGCCCAAAAAGAAAGCATAATCAAAGATTCAAATACTTTTAATGTAGAATAGANNATNNTANTTTAGAGCAATTAGANACAACGGATCTTAGTTTAGGANCTGAACAAGAGACGAATTTAAATATAGAAAAGCTGGATAGTGTTGAGAAGGATCAATTTGAAGGAATAGAGGATGGCTCCATAGATACATTATCTAATNTTAGAAATATAATTATAAACAAGATAAGCTTAGATTCATTAAGGAAANTGGANTCTATTAAAATTATTAATGAAAAAATNCAAAAATTTATTAATCTAACTAATCCATCCGATCCAGAACAATTTATGCAAAACATTACCTATTTAGACCCAACCTTAAGAACCTCAAATGTTTCAGATTCNTCAGAGTTTAAAAACGTTTTCTATACAATTCAATTGGGCGCTTACTCAAAACCTTTGAGACCTCCAAACTATATTTTTAAGTTTGATCTTTTTATGTCAGAACACAATTCTTTATTCAAATATTGCAATGGGCAATTTAAAACACTTAATGAAGCTAGAAAGCAGAGAGATGAATACCATTTAACTGGACTTTATGATGCTTTTATTATTGCTTATGGTAAGCCAAATAAAGATTCGTATCTATACGATGAGGAAATGAAAAATCTTGATAAAAAGTTAGATTCTTTAAATCAAATTAGATTAGAAGAATTAAAAAATATTAGCATAATTGAATTAGATTATAGAGTACCAAACATATATTATATTGAACTAGATGTATATAAATCAAAACTTGTTCCACAAGTGGAAGCATTGAAATCGATATTATTTGATTTGGATATAAATACTAGAAAAAGATTTATGGGATACCAACATTACACAAAAAAATTTAATTCTCTTTTGANTGCTAAAAAAGCGCTTAATAGAATTCANGNAAATGGTNTAAAAAGTGCAAGAATTATAAAGTCAACTGCAGCAGAGTATAAAAATAATTATGAGTACAGAGTTCAAATTGGGCCAATTAATTCTAGCATTTCAAATANAATTAAATCAGATGAATTTAAATATTTAAGAATTGTTAAGAGTTACTTAAAATCNAAAAATCATTACTTTACTATTTCAAGAGATGAACTTGCTGAATCAGAAAGTGATAAGAATTTTTGTAACGAAAATAGTTTAAAAAACACTAAAATTATTGTTTTTCAAAATGGAATTCGGACAACTATGGAGAAAGCAAATAGTGAATACAAATATTAANGAGACTTTTTAATGGCTTTAAAAAAATNAAATAGAATATTATTAATTGTACTGGTATTTTTCTTCATAAATTCTTGTAGAAGATACCCTAATGACTCTAGGTTACAAGGTGAGTGGACAACTGTTCAAATAGATCAAGTAAGCGGGACAGAAATATCAGCTTCAATTTTCTTTGTTTATGATGGAGATATTTCCTACAANAGAGGTAANNTTTCTTGGCTCGGNAAATGGGATACNGANAGAGGAGTACTGACAGTAAGTTTTGAAGACTCTACAATTAATGGAACATATGATTATAAAGTCAAAANTCAGAANCAAAANACAANATCTTCTCAGCCTTTCGATGAGCTTAANTTAACACCAATTGAAATTGACGANTCTNTGCTTATTAATCAATTTTTAGGAACTTTTAANGCTCTNTATTAAANATTTATNAGTTTNTANAGNATTTGAAAAANCTNTTNTCATCTTCTTTTNAAAGNCTTANATNAATTTAATAAATATTTTTTATCAGTTTCCNTTTTNTACTGATATACGAATATATGCATCTANANTAGNTGNATTTAGNNAAGTTCACCTATTTNAAAGANNTAATCTAAGNAATAGCTTAGTCTTAAATAAATAANATAATCACTTTTNNTTCNCTAAATTACNTTTAAAAAAAGTCCTTTTTTATATAAAATTACTTTGTTATTTATTTCTTATTTTTTGATATTAGTCAGTTTAATTGTTTCATCTATTAAATAATATTTAACAGAAAAATTTCTAATGAAAAAAAATAATGGATTGCGCAGAATTTATCAGGCTTGGAGAATGCTTGACCACTTCTTAGGGAAAGACCTTCCTGCTACAAGATATCTCTCTCAAAGAGATAGAATTCTAGAGTTATTTTTATCTAAAAAGAAAAATGAAATTACTGAAAACAATATTCAACAAGTTGACCGTATAAAGGATATTTCAGAAAAAAATTTAAAACAAAACTATATAAGTAAAGGAATCCCTGTTGTAATAGAAGAGAAGGCTAAGAATTGGAAATGCGTTAAACAGTGGTCCTTAAACTGGCTTTCTGAAAATTACTCTAAAGATGAAGTCGCTATTTTTGACCCCCTGAATTCCGGAAACGACACTATTAACTACAAGGTAGAAAAAACAACTCTAAAGGATGTTATAGAATCAATAAAATCAGGAGATACAAATAAATATAGTCGATTCAACAGAATACTTTATGATCATCCTGAACTAATTAATGATTTTGATTGGAAATGGCTATATAAAATGAGAAATAAAATAGCTTCTGGAAAAACTTTTCAAGTATTTATCGGGGGAAAAGGATCTCAAACCTCATTACATTGTGCAACCGAAAACAATCTTTTTACTCAAGTATATGGTGAAAAACATTGGTATTTATATCCTCCAAAAAATGATATTTTTTTACATCCTCCCATTACAAAATCCCCTTATTTTTATAGTAAATTTAATCCTGAGAATCCTGATTTTAATAAATTTCCTGCTGCAAGATTTCTAACTACTTTTGAATGCGTTTTAAGGCCAGGAGATATTCTTTATAATCCTCCACTATGGTGGCATCAAGTTAAAAACTTGACCCACTCTATTGGAGTTGGTTTTCGGTGGTTTAATCCTCTTAACAGCATTAAAGCTAGTTTTGTAGGAACTTTAATGACCTTACTATCTACCAACCCGCCAATTTGGACAGCCACTAGGCACCGTACTGACTTTGCAAGAATTTTTAAATATATGAATACAAAATCAAATTTAAATGGCTGATCAATTTAGAAATATAACATTTCCTGCTGAAAATGATGGGTTTTTAGCTGAACTAAGAGAAGAAGTAAATGCCTATTTTAAAAACAATGGAAAAAGTATATATGGTAATACAAGTATGTATCTAAAAATAGCAGGATTATTTATGGTATATATCTTTGTTTTTTCAATTCCATTTATTTTCCCCGTTGAACCACTGCATATTTTTTTATGTTATTCCTTTTTAGGAATTTGGGGTGTTTTTCTAGGAGTAAATGTTGGCCATGATGCTGCTCATAATTCTCTTTTTAAAACTAAAAAGTATAACGAATGGTTTATGTATATTTTTGATTTTTTAGGACTTAGCTCTTTCAACTGGAAAAATAGACATGTTTCTGGTCACCATATGTATTCTAATATTATGGAATACGATCCAGATATTCAGCAATCTGCTGTAGTTAAAATATTTCCTCAGGATAAAACTCGAAGTTTTCATAAATTTCAATGGATATATATGCCTCTTATTTACGCAATTTTTATTCCAAGATGGGTTTTTTATCGTGATTTTAAAGATATTTTCTTTACAAGAATTGGTGGGTTTTATAACAGGCCGTACCCAATTTTTGAAATTATAAAAATGCTTGCTTTTAAGTTTTTATATATATTCTACATGGTTATCATCCCATATTGGCTTACAGAGCTAAATATTGTGGTTTTTCTGGCTGCATTTTTATTATTAATGGTTTGTTCTAGTTTGACTATAATTGTGATTTTGCTTACCACTCATATGCTGGAGGATTCTCATTTCCCCGAACCAGATGAAAATGGATTAATGCCCTATTCTTGGTCTAAACATCAAGTTTTAACCACTAGCGACTATGCTACTGAAAGTAGTATTATTACCAATCTTTTTGGTGGATTTAATCATCATGTAATTCATCACTTATTTCAACACATTTGTCATATTCACTATCCTGATCTTACTCTTATATTAAAAAAAGTAGCCAAGAAATATAATGTACAATATCAGTCAAGAAAATATATTTTACCAGCTATGTATTCTCATTTTAAATTGCTTTACAATAATGGATTAAATATTAAACAAAGACCATTAGTTAAATGAGAAAAATTCTAATCACTGGAGCCACTGGTTTTTTGGGATCAAGGTTAGTAGAAAAAATGTCCACAGTTAAAGGATTGGAGATTCTTGCTACTGGAAGAACCTTAAAAACTCAGAATATCTTTAAGAAATCAAATTTGGAATATGTTTTAGGAAATCTTGAGGACTCCAAATTTATTGATAGTCTTACCAATGGTATTGATACTATAATTCATACAGCTGCATTAAGCTCACAAATGGGGAATCCAAAAGACTTTCAGAGAACCAATATAGAAGTGACAAAATTTTTACTCAAAGCTGCAAAGGCAAAAAGGGTAAAAAAGTTCATATTCATTAGCTCACCAAGTGTTTACTTTAGATTCAAACATCAGCTTGAATTAAAAGAAAGTGATATCCTCCCAAAACCCATAAATTCTTATTCTTACTCAAAGAGAGAGGCAGAAAAACTAGTTCAATTTTCTGGAATCCCATATGTGATTCTAAGACCAAGAGCTTTAATTGGCAGAGGTGATAAAGTTATTATGCCACGAATTCTTCGTGCTCACAGCGAAGGTCGTCTAATGCGAATGGGAGACGAAAGTAACCGTGTAGACATAACTCCAGTATCTAACGTAGTTGACGCGATTATTTTAGCTTTAGATGCAGAAGAAAAAGCTATTAATCAAATTTATAATATATCCAACGGGAAACCCGAATTATTATGGCCAGTTCTAGACAAATTATTATCGCAATTGTCACTTCCTCCACCGACTAAAAAAATTTCCGTTAGACTGGTAATCTTAATAGCAAAATTAATGGAATTGCATGCAAAATGGATAAATGGCTATAAAGAGCCTGCATTAACAGTTTATGGCGTAGGAACATTAACAATGTCTTTTGGAATGGATATTAGTAAAGCTAAAAGATTACTTGGCTATTGCCCTAAACAATCGGTTCAAGAGGCACTTGACGAATTTGTAGAATGGTATAAATCTGAACAATTATGAATAATTATGTTTCAATTTCAATACGTTCTTCAGGCCACTGTTTTGCTTATGCTCATCATGTTACAAAAGGAGACAAAAAAAGAAAAATTCGTTTTAAAGCAACATGGGCTATAATTAAGCATCCTTCTAGAGGTAATATACTATTTGACACAGGATATACTCAGAGATTTCATACGGCTACCAATTATTTTCCTAACTCTATCTATGCTATGCTAACCAAAGTAGAAATAGATATAAATCAAGAGGCAAAAATGCAAATAAGTCCTGATGAGGTAAGTTATGTTATTTTATCTCATCTGCATGCGGATCATGTGGGAGGACTTATAGATTTTCCAAATGCCAATTGTTTGGTGGCTGAGAAGTGTCTGGACCAACTCCAAAAAACACCAAGGTGGCGAGGATTTGCAAAGGGATTACTCCACGAATTATTTCCTGAAAAATGGATAAAAAATTGTGAAACTTTTGAATCATGTAATTCCAAGACACATGAAATTTTAGGAAAAGGCTATGACTTATTTGGTGACAATAGCATTGTAATGTATCCTCTCCCTGGTCATGCAGCTGGCCAATGCGGAGCTTTGGTTCAAACAAAAAATGGACCTATTTTTTTGGTNGCAGATGCATTTTGGGATATGCGCGCCATTACTCACNNNATGGGGCCAGACCCNATNGTAAGNTTNTTTTTTGACNACTGGAAAGNNTANAATACAACACTTAATAAATTGAGAAAATTTCACAAAGCANATCCANNANTNCCTTTANTAGCNACNCATTGTCCCAAAACAGNTGAGATGATTTATTCACCAAAAANANTATGATGAATATTATTTTTAAGTTGGAAGTATTTAAAAGTNTTTTGAAGCTATATTTTCAACGNATANCGTTTGAGCGAAACCCTNAGAAACATCAACAAAAGATGTGGCGAAAANTTCAAANTCAGGTTTTANCANNTTCTCCTTTATANAAATCATCTTNNGAAAAAGATTTANTCNAATTCCCAGTNCAAGAAAAGAAAGAATTTATGAAAAACTTTAATNNGATNAATACTAAAGGNATTGATATTAAACAAGCAATTGATNTAGCTNCACGTTCTGAAAAAAGCAGAAACTTTTCNCCGACATTANATGGATTAACAGTTGGNCTTTCNACAGGNACNTCAGGNAANAAGGGATTATTTATAGTTTCNAGACAAGAAAGAGCGATGTGGGTAGCATTAATTTTACAACGAATAATTGGATGGAAATTTAGGAAAAGAAAAATAGCNTTTTTNCTNCGGNCCAACAGNAATCTTTANACNTCNGTACANTCTAAACTNCTNGNTTTTAATTTTTTTGACCTACTAGTTCCTNTAGATGAACACTTATNTCGAATCCATAAACTTCAACCNNATATTATTGTTGGACAACCCAGTTTACTTATTTTGTTGGCCGAGGCCCAAAAAAAAGAGCTTATTAAACTTAANCCNGAGCGAATAATTTCAGTNGCNGAAGTATTGTCNCCCNAAGANNAAGAANNTATNGAAAGGNTTTTCCAAATTAATNTTCAACAAGTATATCAATGTTCAGAAGGAATNTTTGGTCAAANCTGTAAAAAAGGAAATATTCATCTTAATGAAGATGGATTAATTATTGAAAANCAATGGATAGATAAAAATCGATTTATTCCAATTATTACAGATTTAAGNCGTAANGTACAACCAATAATAAGGTANAAAATGAACGATATTTTACATGCTACTNATTGTTCTTGNGGCTCTAAGATGCTAGCATTGTCNACNATCGAAGGAAGAATGGATGATTTGTTNATATTTCAAGAGGATAAGATTATTTTCCCAGACTTCATCAGACNAGCNATTACTNGTGCAAACNNAGAGATTNACAATTANCAANTANTCCGAGTATCGGATCGAAAACTNAATATGTTCATTAANCCAGAAAAANATTGGAATCAAGCTAAGGCTGCTGTTNAAGATNTNCTTAGTAAGCAAGGANTTNATGANATTGNNATAAATAAAATTATAAANATACACCATGAAAGAGGNNCTAAATTCAGAAGAATCCATGCTAAATATAANTAGACCTTGTAGAATTCGNAGNACTGGTATNTANCTCCCTAGGGNAGTTGAATCAGANGAAATTGAAAAANNGTATNGNTTGCCCNTNGGTTGGAGTGAAAAACANAGTGGAGTAGCTNNNCGACANCATGTTTCCCATGAAGATGTAGGTGAAATGGGAGCCCAAGCAGCACATTNAGCNTTNGAANATGCNGGANTATCNCTAAGTGANATNGATACATTTATCACNGCTGGGGCNAGTACAGACCAAATTATTCCNTCNCANGTNGCNATGACTCTNCAAAAAATGAAAGNAGGAAACNAGGCACGTTGNGAATCANTTCANNTTAACNCNACATGTNTAAGTTTTGTAAATGCATTTAAATTAGCNNCNGANAANTTACANTTTGANGANACAAANTNTGTTCTTATAGTTGCNTCCGAAGTTGCTAGCTTTGGAATTGGNCCAGAAAATTGGGAGACCTTGACTTTATTTGGAGATGGTGCAGCGGCAGTTGTTCTAGAAAAGTCAAAAGATGTAAAATCAGGACTTGTAAATTTTAAACATCAAATGTATACAGAAGGAATTCATGCTGCAGAAATTCCAGGAGGNCACGTTAGAAAATGGGTTAAGGATTATATTTACGANCCCAAAATTCATCACTTTCAAATGGACAGTCGAAGTTTGCTGCGATTAACTTTAAAATATCTCCCAGNTTTTATAAATGATTTTTTTAAACCTACTGGAACTTCATGGCCAGAAGTAAATTGGACAGTTCCTCATCAAGCATCTAAAACAGGTCTAAATATNATACCAAAAATAGCAAATGTAAATCCAGATCAAGTAATAAATATATTACGTGAAACAGGAAATTGTATTTCAGCTTCTATTCCTATGGGAATCCATAAATTAATAAGTCAAGATAAATTGCAGAAAGGAGAAACACTTTTTATATGTGGAACTTCAGCAGGGTTTTCTATAGGGGCTTTACTATATATCCATGGTTAGTCTTTTAACACAACTCTTTTCATTTAGAAGAGGAAGTATGCGTGCTATTCGTTTGCACAGATTGGTCCAAGTTTCATGGCTTTTACCATTATTTCTATTGTTATTTATTACAAATAATATTGCCCTTGTAATAGACTGGATATTATTTCCAAGATTTAAAAAACAAGTAATTAAAAATCCCATTTTTATTGCGTCTTTACCAAGAACAGGAACTACTAATTTACTTCATAGTTTAACAAGTATAAATTCTCCTTTTACGGCTATGAGCCTTTGGGAAATAATACTGGCGCCGTCAATAATACAAAAGAAAATCTATCGGTTCTTCTGGTTTTATTCTCCATTTTTTGTAAAAAAAGCAGTTAAGAATTTTGATAAAATAATATTTAGAAAGTTAAATAATCTTCATAGGATTAGTTTCTTTAAAAAGGAGGAAGATGAAATGGTAATGATGTGGGCATTAGCATCCGTATATTTGAGCTTCTTTTATCCTGAATCTTATGTGATGCGAGATTTGTTTCGCTTTGAAATGGGAGATATTACTGAAAAAAGAAAGCATAGAATAATAAAGATATATTACCGAATGGTTCAAAGGCATCTTTATGCCCTTGGAGAATATACCAACAAGCGATTTTTATCAAAAAACCCATCAATGGCNGCAAGGATAGGAACNATATCTACATTTTTTCCAGATGCCAAAATAATTGTTATTGAACGAGATCCGTGTAATGTTTTTCCATCCACTTTAGCTTTACAAAAGCTGTTATTTAATATTGCTACGGATATCCCCATTTCCAATATCGAGAAAAAGTCTATTTATAAAATTCTGGAAGATTTTAGATTAAATCTTCAACTAACNCTCGTAAAGAAAAAAACTCTACCATTCAAAGTCATTCGCTTTAACGACTTAATTAATACTAGAGAGTTAGTACTTGAAGATTTATTGAAATGGATAAATTGTGAAAATGTAGAAATTTCAATAGTTNATAAAACNGTTCACAAGACAAAGGCTTTATACAAACCTTTAAATAATATCGAGTTGATTAAAATTTTAAGAAATCCATGGCCAGTATGGCCTAAAGAAACTTATCTTAGTAACTTAAAAAATTAGATTTTTCAGAGAAAATTTTATGTAATGATATTAATTAGAATTACGGCTTCCTAGGAAAAATAGTATAGCAAAAACAAAATTTGCTCCAGTTCCAAAAATATTTTGTGGAGCGTCAGCTACATTGCCATTGTATATATCATAAGTAAAAACACAGCCAAATAATAACCATAAAAAAGAAGTTATTAAAGCAAATTTAGACATGTTGTCTCCTCCCCATAAAGAAATCACCCAGTGATATGTAGCAATTGCAGCAAATGCTATAGCTTGGCCTCTAGAAATAATTCCTATGTCAGTTGTATATTCAATTCCATTTTGTTCAGCCATCATTTCTGGAGCAAAGAAGAACCCTAAAGCCCAAGGCAATACAAAAAGAGCTCCAATTTTAAATAATAATGATAAATTTATTTTCATTTTAAAATAGTTTTAATTTTTCCTGTATCTAAAAATAATAAAAATTATGTAACTGTTATTTAAATTATTAATAGTAAAATATATAAAAATTTTATTAAAACTATAACGAATTATTTGTTATTTAGAATAAAATAAACTCCCTATGCGTTTAGGAAGCTATTTTAGTACTCCCACCGGAAATCGAACCCAGATCTACTGCTTAGGAGGAGGCTATTCTATCCAGTTGAACTATGGGAGTATTTTATCTAATGGTATTTCCAGCATCAATCTCCTTATTAGGAGAAACAAAAGCCAACTCTCCCTTTTCTGTTTCAGCCATCAAAATCATTCCCTGAGATTCTACTCCTTTTATTTTTCTAGAAGCCAAATTCATTAAGATACTGACCTTTTGACCAATCACTTCTTCTGGCTTAAAATGTTCAGCTATTCCTGAAACAACTGTTCTTACATCAATTCCTGTATCTACTGTCAGCTTTAATAATTTATCTGCTTTTTCTATTTTTTCTGCTTCTTTAATTGTACCTACTCTTAGGTCCATTTTAGAGAATTCATCAAAAGTAATTTCTTCTTTCATAGGAGGATATTTATTGGACTTTTGTTCTTTGGTTTTTAATTTTTCTATTTGCTTTTTGATTTTTTCATCTTCAATTTTTTCAAAAAGAATTCTAGGCTCATTTATTGTATGATTTTCAGGTATTAATTGGTCCTTACCCGCTTGACCCCATCTAGGAAGTTTAATATTTAATAGCTCAGCTAATTCCAAAGCTTTTTTTGGCATAAAAGGCTCGAAAACAATAGCCAAATTAGCAGTAATCTGTAACGATATATTCATTATTGTTTTTACCCTTTCTGGATCTGTTTTTATCAACTTCCAAGGTTCTGTATCTGCCAAATATTTATTCCCAGCTCTAGCTAATTTCATTGCTTCTGCTTGCGCATCTCTAAATCTGAAGGAACGGACTGCTTGGGCAATATTATCAGGAGTTTCTTTAATTGTTTTCAGTAACTCAACATCTAATTCTAACACATTATTTCTAGATGGAGTAACCCCATTATAATATTTTTTTGTCAGTACTAAAGTCCTATTTACAAAATTCCCAAAAATAGAGCAAAGTTCATTATTGTTTCTAGCTTGGAAATCTTTCCATGAAAAATCACTGTCTTTGTTTTCCGGAGTAATTGAGCAAAGTACATATCTCAAAATATCTTCTTGATTTACGAATTCAGTTAGGTAGTCTTTTCCCCAAACTGCCCAGTTTTTGGAGGTACTTAATTTCTGACCTTCTAAATTTAAAAACTCATTGGCTGGCACATTGCTTGGTAAAATATATCCATCTAATTCAGATAATATCGCAGGAAATATTATGGTGTGAAAAACAATATTGTCTTTGGCTAAAAAGTGAACCAAATTGGTGTCTTTACTTTTCCAGTAATTCTCCCAACTCTTCCCATTTTCATTTGCCCATTTTTTGGTAGCTGAAATGTATCCAATGGGGGCATCAAACCAAACATAAAGTACTTTTCCTTCTCCATCTTTCACAGGAACGTTAACTCCCCAATCCAAATCTCTTGTAATTGCTCTAGGTTGAAGGCCTGCTTTAATCCAGCTCATACACTGGCCAACTACTTGATTCTTCCAATTTTCTGGATTGTGCACTTGTTCTTCATTATAAATTCCTTTTTGTATCCATTCACTCAACCATTTCTCGTGTCTATCTAAAGGTAAATACCAATGAGTAGTACTTTTTAATTGAGGGCTTTTTCCACTGAGTGTGGAAATAGGATTGATAAGTTCTGACGAGCTAAGAGTACTTCCGCATTTTTCACATTGATCGCCGTATGCATCTTGATATCCACACTTAGGACACTGGCCAGTTATATATCTATCGGCTAAGAACTGTTGGTATTCTTCATCGAAGTATTGTTCTGACTCTTTTTTAACCAATGCCCCTTTTTTATCCATTTCCATAAACAACTCTTGGGCAGTTTCATGGTGGTGTTTGGAAGAAGTTCTGTCATAAATATCAAAACTAATTCCTAGTTTTTCAAATATATTTTTGTTAGAGAAATGATACTCATCTACTATATCTTTTGGACTTTTATTTTCTTTTTTTGCTCTTAGGGTGATAGCTGCACCATGCTCATCCGAACCACATATAAAAGCAACATCTTCCCCATTAGATCTTAAAAACCGAGCATAAATATCCGCTGAAACATAAACACCAGCTAAATGGCCCAGATGCAATGGCCCGTTTGCATAAGGAAGAGCTGCGGTTATGGTATGTCTTTTTTGAGTTTTCAAAATTTAATTTAGAATGGCCAAATATAAGTTAATATGCTATTTTTATGCTAAAGAATTTAAATGAAATGAATTTACCCCCCAAATTAAAACTTAACGACGAGGTTATTCTAATTGCTCCAGCTAGAAAAGTGGAATTAGAATCGCTTATAATGGCTGAAAATTTATTGTTAAAATGGGGGTTAAAACCATTGCGCTCCAAAAATATTTTAGCAGAGGCTGGTATTTTAGCAGGGGATAAAGAAGAAAGAGTATTAGATTTACAATGGGCTATAAACCACACAACGGCTAAGGCTATATGGTGTTTTAGGGGAGGATACGGTTCTATTCAACTTTTAGAAAGATTAAATCCAGCACCTTTTTTACAAAACCCTAAATGGATAATAGGGTTTTCAGATATTACCAATATTCATTGTTTCTCCAATATTATTTTAAATACAGCCTCTATCCATGCTACAATGCCAATAAATATTGGGTTAAATACTCCACAATCTTTAGAATCTTTAAAGAGATTTTTATTTAAACAAGAGATAAACTATAAAATAAATTCCTCCATTAAAAACATAAATGGTGAGGTTAAGGGTGCTGTAACTGGAGGAAATTTATCTGTTTTGTGTGCTAACTTAGGAACCAATTATCAGCCAGACTTCGAAAATAAGATTTTATTTATTGAAGACATAGATGAATATTTATACAAAATTGATAGAATGCTCTGGCAGTTGAAATTTGCGGGTGCATTTCACCAAATAAAGGGGCTGATTGTAGGACATTTCACCAACACCAAAGACAATTCCACAGCATTTGGAATGGATCTAGAAGAAATGGTATTACAAAAACTAAATGAATTCAATTTTCCTATAGTTTTTAATTTTCCCTCAGGACATGAGAAAGAAAATTTAACTTTACCATTAGGGATACCGCTAAATTTAAAAGTAAACTCTAGATTTACTTTATTACAAAGTTAACTAAGCTCAATATGAAACCTTTAATATTAGCTTTAATTCTCACAATATTTTTTTCTCAAAGAAAATTTTCACAGTTAGAAAAAGTTGAATTTGAGCTAGAGAAAATACCTTTTAAAATGAGTTTAAATTCTGGAGTTTATAAATCAAGACTCTCGGGAGCTTCTGAAAGAGAAAATAGTTTTAGAAATTTTTCAATTTTTGCGCAAGTTTACTTTCCTTTTAAAAGATCTTTAGATAAACCCGAAAACTTCAGTCAATCTAACTTAGCTTCAAACTTTTTTGACAGGCTATTTACTGCTAGTCCGGTAGCTGTTTTCCACTTGACAGAAAAAGGCGGCAATGCTTTGGGGATGGGACAAGAGTTGTCTTTTAAAATTGCACAAAAAACATTTTTAAAATCTCAAATAGCAGTAGTTTGGGTAGAATCAAATTCTCAGCAAAACGACGGTCTTCAAAGTGGACTTAATTTTCATCATTTTTGGCATTTTTGTTCTTATATAAATTCTAAGACCTATCTTTCAATTGGATATAACCATATTTCAAACGGCAAAATATTTTCCAAAGAAGTTGGATGTTTATTTGATATGCTGGTAGCAGGGATAGCACATTCTTTCTCGAAATAAACTATAATTTATAACTAGAATAACATGCATATATTTAGATTATTTGTTCTTTCATTTTTTTTCAATCTGTTGTTTTTTTGTTTTCCGGCTCAACAATTAAGTGGGGCTGAAATATACCATCAAATTAATAAATTAAGTGTTCTAGGAAATGTTCTTTATCTAGCAGCACACCCAGACGACGAAAACACAAGATTTATTAGTTATTGTGCAAACGAAAAGCTTTTAAATACAGGTTATTTGTCTCTTACAAGAGGAGATGGAGGACAAAACTTAATTGGAACAGAAATTAGGGAAGAGTTAGGAATTATAAGAACTCAAGAATTATTATCTGCAAGAAAGGTAGATGGAGGGCAACAATTTTTCACTAGAGCCAATGATTTCGGTTATTCTAAAACACCAGAAGAGACGTTGAAAATATGGGACAAAGAAAAGATTCTTTCCGATGTTGTTTGGGTAATAAGAAATTTTCGTCCAGATGTTTTAGTTTGTCGTTTTCCTATTGATGGAAAAGGAGGCCATGGTCACCATACTTCTTCTGCACTTTTAGCTATGGAAGCTTTTGATTTGGCAGCAGATTCCTTAGTGTTTAAAGAACAATTAAAGTATGTAAGTGTTTGGCAACCCAAAAGATTAGTGGTAAATACAGGTAGCTGGTGGAATAGTAATATTTCTGCTAATGATCCAGGAATTGTTTCCTTAGATATAGGAGGATACAACCATCTGTTAGGAACTTCCTATAATGAATTGGCTGCTTTAAGTAGGTCTATGCACAAAACCCAAGGCTTTGGCAGTACTGGAAAAAGAGGAGAATACCTAGAGTTTTTTGAATATTTAAAAGGTGATACTGCAAATAACGAACTATTTGAATCATTAGATTTTTCTTGGGACAGGGTTTCAAACAGTGCAGTAATAAAATCCTTAACTAACGAAATCATTAGAAATTTTTCTATAAGCGACCCTTCGCAGTCTATTCCAAGACTTTTAAAGCTAAGGACTGCTATTTCTAAATTAGACGATGAATATTGGAAGAAAATCAAAATGAAAGAATTAGAGGATTTAATATTACAATGTTCAGGGTTATATATAGAAATGACCACCTTGTCTTCTAAAAAATCAAACGAAGATTCAGTATCATTTAATTTAGAAATTATAAATAGATCTAATATCAAAATGAAATTGAAATCAATTTCTTGTAAGGATTTTAATTTTTATAAAAAACTTTCAAAATCATTGAAAGAAAATCAAACTAATATCATAAAAAATAAAGCTATTGTCCCAGCAAAACTACCTATTAGCCAGCCATATTGGCTAGAAAAATCATCTTTTATGGGGTCATATAATGTTGATTCATTACAGCTAATTGGTAAAGCTGAAAATAACGCCTCTGCAGAATTTTTAGTTGCTGTAGAAGTTGGGAAATCCACTATTGAATTTAAAAGACCATTAGTCTTTAAATGGAACAACCCTGTGAAAGGAGAGCAAAATAAAAATTGGATAGTTTGTCCAAAAGTAACAGCAAATATCGATCAAAATGTAATGATTTTCTCTGATGAATCTACTCAGAAAATTTCAGTTACTATTGCTGCTCACTCTGCAAATCAAAAGGGTAATATTAAAATTGTTCGTCCCCAAGGATGGGAAGTAATAGGGCCAACTGAATATTCTTTAAAAACAGTAGATGAAGAGCTGGTGTTAGAATATTTAATATCGCCAAATAAAATCGCTAATTCTGGAACTCTAAAGGTCCAGATTAACGGGGAAGATGCTCATGCAATANATAGAATTGTCTACGACCACATAACTGAGCAAAGATGGTTCCCAAAATCTGAACTACAGTTGGTACATTTAAATCTAAACACAATCCCTAAAAAAATTGGATATTTGATGGGAGCAGGAGATTTAGTAGATCAACATTTAAAAATTTTAAAATACGACATTAAGCAAATCAGTGCCAAGGACCTAACTCTTAAGGATTTAAAAAATTACGATGTAGTTATTACTGGGGTTAGATTTTTTAATGTTGAAGAAAAAGCACCTTATATCTCAAATTTACTTCTTAAGTATGTATATGAAGGAGGGAATTTGGTGGTTCAATACAACACTAGCTACAGATTAAAGACTAAAGATTTTTGTCCTTATCCTCTTCAAATTTCCAGAGATAGAGTAACTCAAGAAGACGCACAAGTAACATTTTTAAATAATTCTCACCCTGTAATGAATTTCCCAAACAAGTTAAGTAAAGATGATTTTAATAATTGGGTTCAAGAAAGAGGATTGTATTTTCCTAATATATGGAGTAAAGAATACCAACCAATATTTTCTTGGAACGATTTTAATGAGGACCCAAAAAAAGGATCTTTGCTCATAGCTAAATATGGCAAAGGATTTTATACATATACAGGAATTTCTTTTTTTCGACAACTTCCGGCTGGAGTAAGTGGAGCATATAAATTATTGGTTAATATAATTAGTTTAAATAATGATTGAATCTGAAAAACCTCCAGTTTTTAAATCNTGGATTTACTGGTATATTCTTCTTCTTTTAGTTTTACTAATAATTGTTCTAGTTCTTAGTTGGGTAACAAAGTATTTTTCATGAGNAACTTAGACTGGTTTGTACTAATTTTCACTTTGTTTTTCATAGTAACTTATGGTATTTGGAAAACCCATGGTGCAAAAGATTTACAAAGTTATTTAAAGGGAAATAACGATTCTAAATGGTGGGGAATAGGAATTTCTATAATGGCAACACAAGCAAGTGCGATTACCTTTTTATCTACACCAGGTCAAGCATATACTGACGGGATGAGGTTTATTCAGTTCTATTTTGGANTACCTATAGCAATGATTATTCTTTCAGNTACCTTTTTACCAATGTTCTATAGATTGAAAGTATACACTGCCTATGAATATTTAGAGACTAGATTTGATTTAAAGACCAGNACNTTAGCTGCCTTTTTATTTTTAATTCAAAGGGGATTAGCTGCAGGAATTACTATTTATGCTCCCGCTATAATTCTATCTACTTTATTGAACTGGAATCTAACATTAACCAATATTTTTATTGGTTTATTGGTAATTCTGTATACAGTTTCAGGGGGNACCAAAGCGGTTACACAAACTCAGAAACAACAGATGGCAGTAATGATGGGGGGAATGATTCTNGCTGGTATTTTAGTAATTAATATGTTGCCAACTAATATTAGTTTTTTGGATGCGGTAAATGTGGCTGGAAAAATGGGAAGACTTAACCTAGTTAATTTTGATTTCAACTTGGAAGACAGGTATAATTTTTGGACTGGGACAACTGCAGCTTTATTTCTGTTTCTCTCTTATTTTGGAACAGANCAATCGCAGGTACAGAGATATTTAACTGGAAAATCACTAGNACAAAGTAGATTGGGGCTGATCATGAATGGACTACTTAAGATTCCAATGCAATTCATCATATTATTTATTGGAGTTATGGTTTTTGTTTTTTATCAATTTAATACTCCTCCAATTTTTTTTAATAANGTAGAGCTTAACAATATAAAAAGTTCTATTTACTCTGAAGAAGTAAATAATTTAGAGAATGAATTTAAAGTTTTACATAACAAAAANACAGTGGATATTTACAGCCTANTACATGCTCAAAAAAATGAAGACAAGGGAAGAGTCCAAGAGTTAAAAAGAAGTGTTTTGTCCAAAGAAAGTAAAATGCAAGAAATTAACAGTATTGTNAAAACCATTGTACTAAAAAATAATNCTAATGCAGAGACAAATGACAAAGATTATATTTTCATGTCCTACGTAATTGATTATCTCCCAACAGGNATTATTGGACTTTTATTTGCTGTAATGTTTTCAGCAGCCATGTCTTCTACAGCGTCTGAATTAAATGCTTTGGCATCCACCACTACAATAGACATTTACAAAAGATCTATCAAGAAAAAAGAAAATGATAGACATTACTTAATCTCTTCAAAATTTTTTACACTTCTTTGGGGNGCATTGGCAATTTTATTTGCAACTACGGCTTCCTTATTTGAAAACCTTATTCAAGCGGTTAATCTNNTAGGGTCNTTATTTTATGGAACAATTTTAGGAATTTTTATAGTAGCTTTTTATATTAAANCGGTAAANTCTAATGCTGTTTATTACAGTGCTATTTTTGCAGAACTTATTGTTATTCTTATTCATTTATTAAATGAATANAATTTNGCTTCATCTTGGATAGAAATGGGATATCTTTGGTATAATGTTGTAGGATGCTTATTGGTAGTTTTTTTTAGTATAGTTTTTCAGAAAACTATTTCTGNCTAACTTTTATTTTTCTTCCAATTTACTTTTCCCTGATTTAATGTCTTTAATTAACTTTTCACATCTTTTAATGTANCCGTAATCATCTTCTTTTTTAGAAGCCATTTTCATTGTATTTATTGCCANATAAACTGCTTCTTCATNATTCCCAATTAAACTCAAAATTCTGGCTTTATGATACATCATCCAAAATGCNTCTTTTCTTTTTTCAATAGCTATATTAATCCATTCCAAAGCCGCTTCATAGTCTCTAGCATTATCCGCNACGAATTTAGCACCATTGTAATAATCATTTGCGGAAGGCCCATTATTAAGTAATTCTTTNTAATCTTTTAGTATTTTCTCTTTAGACGATTTTGATTCAATAACAATGTCTATTTGAGTATTGGCCCATTTTAAGGACATTGTTGAACTAAAAGACTTGAATTTCCCAAACTCTATAGTAAAGGATTCTGTAAAATCTTTGCTATTTATGACTTTTGTTTCAATATTGCAAACTTGCTTCTTTTTATCATAATCTCCTACTCCCCATANCTCAGTATCATTATTTAACAAAACACTCCATACATCCATATCGGGAATTGTAAATAGAGAGTAACTACCTTTTTTAATTTTTTCACCACCAAAAATACAATCTTCGTTAAAGGTTATTTTAGTTGCTTTATTAGCTCCAGTTCTCCANATTTTTCCATAAGGAACTAAATCACCAAATATTTCTCTTCCTTTAGCTCCAGGTCTTGAGTACTCAACAGAAATATCAGATACTCCGACTTTTTGAATTATAGTAGCAGTTGGNCTTGGTTGAGGAGTTTTGATTTGTGCAGAAATAAAACNGTAGCAAAAGATTGTAGAAANAAGAATAATTTTTTTCATTTAGCTTATAATTAGATTTCAAATTTAAAATAATTAACTTAATAATTGTACGTAAATCTTAAAAAACAGGAAAACTTGGTGAGCAAAAAGCGCTCTCATTTNTAATAGAAAATAAATATAAAATCATCGAGACTAATTGGAGTTATCAAAGATACGAAATTGATATAATAGAATCCAAGANTAAAGAATTGGTATCCATTGAGTTATNGACAAGAACCAACTCAATTATATCAAAAGAAAATCTTATTTAAATTANCAAACAAAAAAGAATTTTTTTTGTTGCAGATCACTACNTNAATAAAAATAAAATTGATTTAAACATAAGATTTGATTTAATATTTGTTGAAAAAGATTTTAATTCTTTTAAATTCACTCAAATTAAAGAAATTTTCATACCTACTTTTGATTAGATTGAATAAATATATTTNAAACTCCGGAGTTTGCTCTAGGAGAGAAGCCGATATTTTAATAGCTGAAGGCAAGATTAAAATCAATAATANAGTAGTTACAACTTTAGGNACAAAAGTAGCTGAAGAAGACGAAGTAGTTTATGATGGTAAAATCTTAAGTCCAGAAAAACACCAATATATTTTAATTAATAAACCAAAAAATTGTATNACCACAGTCAAAGATACCCATGATAGAAAAACTGTGATGGATATCATTGAAGGAGCATGTGAACAAAGGCTATACCCTGTAGGAAGATTAGATAGAGATACTACAGGATTATTATTGCTTACAAATGATGGTGAACTTACTAAGCGCNTGACCCATCCTAGTTTTGGAATTAAAAAGAAATATGTAATTCAATTGGAAAACAGTATTCACCCTGACTGTTTGAAAGAGATGGTTAATGGAATCAATCTTGAAGACGGGGAAGTGAAGTACGATGAAGTGAAATACGGTCGCCAACAAACAGATAGAACACAGTTAATAGTAACTTTGCATTCTGGAAAAAACAGAGTGATAAGGAGAACTATTGAGTATTTTGAAAAAACACTNCTTCATTTGGATAGGATAGAATTCGCTGGAATTAAAAAAAANGATTTGCAGAGAGGCCAATGGAGATTTTTAANCTCTAAGGAAATAGGNTTTTTAAAAATGACTAAGTCGCGCTAAGAATTACTCTACATGCATCTTGTTCCGCTGCTTTTTTAGAAGATCCGATTCCCTTTCCAATATTTTCTCCCTTNGAATATACTTCCGCCCTGAAAGTANCCTCTTGNTGAATATGGTCTGTTTTAAATGTCTTGAAAACAATTGGAGTTCTTTTTTTCTGAAAGAGCATTAATAATTCACTTTTGTAATCTCTGTTTTCTAAAATTATTTTATCAATATTAATATGTTTTTTTAAAATAAACTCTTCAATACTTTTTTGAGCTTTTTCCAAACCAACATCAATTAAAATAGCTCCATAGAGAGCTTCAAAGGTGTTTCCAACCAATGACTTATAATTATTACTGCTTTTTTGATACAAAATAAAATCTTGTAACCCTATATCTTCACCAATTTTATTTAGATTTTCTCTGCTTACAATCTTTGCTCTTAACTGAGTTAAATATCCCTCTTTTTTATCTGGATAAACTTTGAATAAATAATTAGCAACAGCCAAGGAAATAAATGCGTCTCCTAGAAACTCAAGTCTTTCGTTNTTATATTGACTATTTTCAATGTTTTTATAAGAACTATGGGTGATGGCCTCTANGTATAGTTGTTGATTNACAGGATGAACACTAAATTTATTTTTTAAAAAAAATATAAAATCTTCAGNAATTAATGGTAATGTCTTTTTTTTNAAAAAAAAANTAATCATTGAATTCTTTCANTATAATTGAGGTGTTGTGGCCCCCAAAACCAAATGTGTTGCTTAATGCTGCTTTNACCTCTCTTTCTTGAGCCTTATTTAAAGTCAAGTTAAGATTATAGTCAATATTTTCGTCTTTGTTCTTAAAGTTAATAGTTGGCGGAATAACATTGTCCTGAATTGATTTAACACAGGCTATAGCTTCTACAGCACCAGCAGCACCTAACAAGTGACCTGTCATAGATTTTGTACTGCTTATATTTAATTTGTAGGCGTGTTCACCAAATACTTCTTTAATAGCTAAAGTTTCTGANATATCCCCTAGTGGTGTAGATGTTCCATGNACATTTACGTAATCTATATCCTGTGGACTCATTCCCGCATCTTCTAAAGACATTTTCATTACACTAATTGCTCCTCTTCCTTCNGGATGTGGGGCAGTAATATGGTGCGCGTCAGCAGTTAGCCCACCGCCAGCAACTTCAGCATAAATCTTTGCNNCTCTTTTTTTGGCATGTTCTAATTCTTCAAGAATTAAACATCCCGAACCTTCTCCAAGGACAAACCCATCTCTTGTTGCGTCAAAAGGCCTAGAAGCTGTACTAGGATCATNGTTTCTTGTTGACAATGCTTTCAATGCATTAAAACCACCTATTCCAGAAATATTAACACCTGCTTCTGACCCTCCTGTAATTATAAAATCTGATTTGCCAAGTTGAATTAGCATCAGTGCATCAATAATTGCGTTGGTTGAGGAAGCACANGCAGAAACTGTTACATAATTTGGACCACGTAACCCATATTTAATTGATATATGACCTGCTGCAATATCAACTATCATTTTAGGGACAAAGAATGGGTTAAACCTTGGTGTTCCATCTCCATCTTTAAAATTAAAACATTCTTCCTGAAANGTATACATTCCACCAATTCCTGACCCCCATACCACTCCAGCTCTATCCAAGTTCACTTTTCCCAAATCTAATTTAGAATCTAAAATTGCTTCTTGGGTAGTTGCTAGTGCATAAGCTGAAAAAGGATCCATTTTACGAGCTTCTTTTCTATCCATTATCTCTAATGGGTCAAAGTTTTTAACCTCACAGGCAAACTTAGTTTTGAATAGACTCGCATCGAATTTNGTAATAGGCTCAGCACCACTTTTACCAGATAANAGGCTATTCCAATATTCATCAACAGAGTTACCAATTGGGGTCAATGCCCCCATACCAGTTATAACAACTCGTTTTTTATTCATAAATGCAGGCTTGGTAAGATTTAAAGAGAGAGTTACTTATTCTCTTCAATATATTTTATTGCTTCACCAACAGTTTGAATATTCTCAGCTTGCTCATCTGGGATAGCAATGTTAAATTCTTTTTCGAATTCCATAATTAATTCTACAGTATCTAAGGAATCTGCGCCTAAATCGTTGGTGAAACTAGCTTCATTAGTTACTTCTCCTTCGTCAACTCCTAATTTATCAACTATAATTGATATAACTTTAGATTTTACGTCTGACATATTGTGTTTTTTAATTGTTTCAGTGCAAATAAATAACTTTTCCTTTATTCAACAAAATACTTTAGTTTAAACTTATTCAACAACTAAAGTTGATTAAATACCAATCTATGTCTATATTTCGTAAAACAAATCATGAGAATAGCCTTATTTGCCTCTGGTAAAGGCACTAATGTTGAAAATATTATTCGCTATTTTAATGGCAATAAAAGTGTAGATATTTCAATTATTTGTTCTAATAATAAAAATAGTGGAGCAATTTCACATGCGAAAAAATACCAAATTCCATTTGTTTTATTAAAAGAAGAGGATTTATCTTTTTCAAGTGTATTGGTAAATGAATTAAATAGNAATCAAATTCATTTGATAGTTTTAGCCGGCTTCCTTTTAAAAATACCTAGAANATTTATTGANGGATTTAATGGAAAAATAATTAATGTTCACCCTTCTCTTTTACCAAAATATGGAGGAAAAGGAATGTATGGAGATAATATTCACAAATTAGTTTTAAGTAATAGAGAAAAGAAAACTGGAATTACTTTCCACTACGTAAATGAAAATTATGATGAGGGTAAAATAATAGCACAGTATGAGATTGTATTAGATGATNATGAGACATTAAATTCACTAAAGAAAAAAATAAGTCGTAAAGAATTATTAAATTATCCTAAAATTATAAGTTCATTTTTAAATGAATAAGCTTAAAAGAAAAATACAAGAAATAATTTTTGAAGCAGATACTCCTATGGGTAAATTGTTTGATCTTGCTTTACTAGTCATGATTTTATTAAGTGTTATTGTGGTGATGCTGGAAAGTGTAGAGTCTTACAGAAATGAATGGTCTTGGCTTTTTGAGGTTTTAGAATGGATATTTACTATTTTATTTTCATTAGAATATTTACTAAGAATTTTCTCTGTAAAAAANCCCTTGAAATATATATTTAGCTTTTATGGTGTAATAGACTTGTTATCACTTATCCCCTCTTACATAGGTATTGNTATTGGAGCTAATAACATTTCCTCAATTAAAAGTATTAGAACCATCAGATTGATTAGAATATTTAGAATACTAAAACTTATAAGATATGTCAAGGAGTTAGCTGCATTAAAAAAAGCATTTATAGCAAGTAGGCAAAGAATTGTTGTATTTCTTTTTGTTGTTTTTTCTATTGTTGTTTTAATGGGAACTATTATTTACATGCTTGAAGATCCTAAAGATGGATTTACTTCTATTCCTAGAAGCATTTATTGGGCTATCGTAACGTTAACTACTGTAGGATATGGAGATATTGCTCCCCAGACTCCCTTGGGGCAATTTTTTGCTTCAATTATTATGATTTTAGGATACTCTATCATAGCAGTTCCCACTGGAATGATATCAGTCGAACTCTCAAAAANATCCTTAAATACTCAATATTGTAGCGCTTGTTCCTTTGATAATCATGAAGATGATGCCATTTTTTGTAAAAAATGCGGGGAAGANCTTAATCCTGTAGTTGGATGAAAATAAACCTATATACTGATGGGTCTGCTAAAGGAAATCCTGGAAAAGGAGGTTATGGNATAGTATTAATAGCAGGNAAACATTACAAAGAGATTTCACAAGGATTTAGATATACTACTAATAATAGAATGGAACTTCTAGCGGTAATCGTTGGACTAGAACATTTAAAAAGTAATAAAAGTGATGTTGTTGTTTTCTCTGACTCAAANTACGTAGTGGACTCAGTAGAAAAAAAATGGGTTTTCCAATGGGAAAAAAAAGGATTTAANGGGAAAAAGAATTCAGATTTGTGGAAAAGATTCTTATTGATTTACCACAAACACAATGTTGCTTTCCAATGGGTTAAAGGTCATGCTGGCCATCCAGAAAATGAAAAATGTGACCAACTAGCTGTTGAGGCTTCAGATTTCAAAAAATTATTGATAGACCATGGCTTCGAAAAATCCATTGACTCAAACACATTTTTTTAAAAATGAAAGCTATACAGCTAATAAAATACGGTTCTTCAAAAGATTCCTTTGAAATCAATGAAATTCCAGTACCAAATTTGAAAAANAAGGATGATGTTCTAATTAAAGTCCATGCATTTGGAATTAATTTTGCAGATATTATGGCTAGAAAAGGNTTGTATAAAGCTTCCCCTCCTTTACCAGCTGTACTAGGATATGAAGTTGTTGGAATTGTAGAAAAAGTCAAAGATCCTAAAAACAATCATTTAATTGGTAAAAAGGTGCTTGCATTAACAAGATTTGGAGGTTATGCTCAGTACGTTGTAACTACAGCTCTAGGGTTAATTGAAATTCCAAAGTCTATTAAAAATGGCATAGCCTTAGCCCTAGCTACTCAATATTGTACTGCTTTAATGGCAGTTCAAAAAACTGATTTAGAAAAAAATGATTTGGTTTTAATTCATTCAGCAAGTGGTGGAGTTGGTACTGCCTTAACCCAGCTTTTAAAACAAAAAGGGTGTAAAATAATCGGGCTCACCAGGTCTGAATCCAAAATTACTTATTTGAAAGTTAATGGAGTAGATTTNCCAATTGATACAACAAAAAAAGAGTACAATCTTCAAATTCAAGAAGCATTTCCTAACCAAAAAGTCAAAGGAATTTTTAATTCTGTGGGAGGTAAAACATTTAAAAAAGACATGCAATTATTAGACAATATTGGAACTTTAGTTTTCTTTGGNATTTCTGATAGAANAAATCAAAAAAAAGGACTTNTCTCAACTCTTTTGCAAATGTTTAAAATCGGAAAAATTCATCCAGCCATGCTTATTTTGAAATCACAAACTATTGCCGGATTAAATCTTTTAGAAATAGCAGATAAAAACCCTCAACAACTTCAAAAGGCATTAAAAGAGTTAATTAATTTGTTANANAATAAAATAATTAATCCTGTTGCAGCAAATGAATTTTCATGGGAACAAATTTCAAAAGCGCATTTTGGAATGGAGAACGCTCAATTTACAGGAAAAACCTATGTAAATATNTTAGATTAATGAAAAGAGTNTTTGTTCTGNTTTTAATTTTCATTTCTGGTGCTGGNATTATAATTTTTCTAAATCTAGAATGGCAAAATGACAGAAAATTACCTGTTTATCAACCAAATGATATTAATCCAGAACTAGTAGATTCNTCACTTCACGGAAGAGGAAGAGGGGTTGACGGAGGAGATCACAAAATTTCTGAATTTGAACTCATAGATCAACTCAATCAAAAAGTCACTAAAAAAATAATGNTAGATAAAATTGTTTTGGCAGATTTTTTCTTTGTTTCCTGCCCTTCGATTTGCCCTAAAATGACCAATAATTTGTTAACAATTCACAAACATTTCAAATTAGATAGTTCAATATTAATTCTCTCACATACTGTGTGGCCCGAAGTAGATAACGTAAATGTTCTTTACAGATACGCTGAAAAATATGGTGTAGACCATAAATATTGGAGGTTTTTAACTGGAGAAAAACAAGAACTTTATCGTTTAGCAAGACAAGACTACTTAGTGGTNCCAGATTTAAACGATCTAAATTTTCAGCATGGAGGTGATGCAGATTTTATTCATACTGAAAACATTGTTTTGATAGATCAAAAACAAAGAATAAGAGGTTTTTATGACGGGACGGATGCAACTCAAATGCAACAAGCTATTGAGGATATAAAGATTCTAAAAAAAGCATATAATTAAATGTAGGGTTTCAATTTCTTAGTCAAATAATAAAAAGGAATAGTATCTATTAAAGCTATTAACATCTTGAAAATATAGCCAGATAATATGAAATAAATTAAAGAGTGGGTAAGCTCNCCATCTATTGTCTTTGGCAATCCATCTACNATAAGATGTGTGATTAATATTACTGCTGTACTATCAACTAATTGACTAATAAGGGTAGAAACATTATTTCTCATCCAGAGCTTTTTATCTCCAGTTTTACTTTTTAAATAGTGAAATATATTTACATCAATAAATTGGGCACTTAAATAGGCAATCATAGAGGCTAAAGTTGCACCCATACTTAATTTTCTTATNTGATAAAATGCATATTCAGAGTGTATAAATACTTNGTTATTTTTAATTTCATAGAGTGGGGAGTTAGTTAATATTTGTTTAGGTGGATCTAATATTCCAGCAAGCCAAATAAAAAATATGACCCAGATATTTAAGGCAAGCCCCATCCAAACTACCCAGTTCGCTCTTTTTTTNCCATAAAGTTCGCTTATAAGATCTGTACACAAAAAGGTGATTGGATATGGAAGGACNCCTATGGCAATAACAAATGGAATTTCATAACCCAAAAAATTAAAGGAATAATCTATAAACTTAGANGTNCCNAGAATATTTAGTAGGGTTATAGAACCCAAAAAGAACCCCGATAAAACGAGAAATATTATAGCTCNATTTGATTCTTTTTTATGCAATTAAGTAGTGGTTAATATTTTTTGATGTAAAAATTTATTTTATNCTTAAATATAAAACTTATATGTATTTTTAAGTAATTGTTTTTAAAATATAAATGATAAAAATAGCTTCTATTCAAAACAATATTATTTGGGAAAATCCTAAAGCCAATAAGTTAGAGTACGATAAATTATTTCAATCTTTAGAACCTGTAGACTTAATAGTTTTACCGGAGATGTTTACAACNGGATTTTCAATGAGCGCAGAAAATATTGCGGAAAAAAATTCTGGAGACACACTTTTTTGGTTACAAGNTCACTCTAAAAGTCTAGGGGCATGTATATTAGGAAGCNTACCAATAAAGTCAAATAACAAATTTTTCAATAGGCTATATGTAGTAAAANCAAATGAAATTCAATATTACGACAAAAGATATCTTTTTTCAATGGCTCAAGAAGATAGACACTATTCTAAAGGGAAAAAAGAACTAGTTTTTGAATTAAAAGGCTGGAAAATAAAACCATTAATTTGCTATGATTTACGTTTCCCATTATGGAGTANAAACAAGTATAAAAACAACGAATTCGATTATGATNTTTTGGTTTATATCGCTAATTGGCCAGCCGCTAGATCTAANGCTTGGACAAGCTTACTTAAAGCTAGAGCAATTGAAAATATGTCTTATGTGGTTGGTGTTAATAGAATAGGTCAAGATGCTAATGAAATAAAATATAATGGCTCATCAAGAGTTTATGATTTTAAAGGGGAAAGAATGGATGATTTTAAGGAAAATATACCTTCAGTACAGATTAATAACTTGGTTAAAAGAGAACTAGTCTTGTTCCGCAATAAATTCCCAGTNTTAAAAGATGCAGATGACTTTAATCTTCTAATTTAAAGTCCCATTGAATATTACTGGTCCAATTTTTCTTTAATTGTAATAACCCATTATATTCCANTATTGGTTCTGGTAAAACTCTCTTTTCAATATTCCCAATTGTCCAATAGCCATCTCCATTCAGATCTCCTATTAGNTTTATCTCATAATCACCTGGNTTACATCTTGAAATGGAATATTCTAGTTTCTCTCCTGACACTCTTAACTGTTTTACTACTTTTTTGTTTTGAATAATTTTAATAATNGATTTTGGATATGGAATATTAAAAANATTAAGCTCCAGAGTTGATAAATTNTTGTTATTGGAAATCATGAAGTTCACAATACTAGTATCTTTTTTCGTCTCCCTTATNCCAGTTATACTATTTGGAAGAAGAATCATTTTATAATTATTTACCTTGCTTTTTGGAANAATACTAACTAAGTTTTTATTTACTTTAAAAGAAGCATTTATCAGAATTGAGTCTACAAATATTTCTATTAAAGAAGTATCAATTTCTTTTATGAATTGATTAAACTCAAGAGTGAACCCTTCTTTAGAGGCAAGAGTGTTAGACTTTTGTTCTTTGAAAGAGATTTTATTTTCANTTCCTATATTATCATCACAAGATATTCTTATTGTATCCTTAAAATCATTTCCAGATTTTATTATCAGCAAGTGTTTTNNTAGTGTATCAGAAAAATAAAAAAAATGCTTAGAACTCATCGTATTGGATTGGTAGACAGTGTTGGTAGTTAAGTCTGTGATANTACAAGAATCCACGGGGACATTAAATTCTAACTCCAGCTTACCAAAATCGTTAAAAGAGTTCTTNTCCAGTGATTTTTTTCTTTTTGGGCTGAAAGNAATGATATTTGAAATTGTAGAGCTGTCACTCACTAAAATATTATCTCTCAAAAACCCATGTTCTTCAGTTAAAGTATCTAATAATAAATTATCATTCTCATCTTTAAAGCAGTACAATTGGTATTCTCCATTTTTTATGTTGTTGAGCTGATATTTTCCGTTTTTATCTGTGTAAGTTCTGTAAGTATATACTTTGTCATTAACATTCACTATCCTTAATAAGGCGTTCTCAAAAACCTTTTTTTCTGGATACTTTATAATTGTTCCAAGTAGGGATCCAGAATCAATCTTTGGCCCGGTAGAAACTACATAATTAAACTCATTAATTTTATTTTTTTCAGTAATGTCAGCAATNGAGTTTATAAATAAGAAAGAATAAGTAGTATTGGGATTAAGAGTGTCTTCCCAATTTATTTCAATTTTATTTTTCTCTTCTGTAACTTCTATATNTCTNATAGAAGGGTTGGTTATTAATGCTCTTTTAGCCCTTAAAAANTGAATATTTTCATTGAATTCTAAATTTATACTAGCTTGTTTCATATTCACCAAACTTANATTTGAATCAACNATTAAAATAGGCGCAAGCGTATCTTTATCACCACCGGTGAGAGAAGTTTGTTGAGCACAGCTGAATAACCCTAGAACTACTATTAGGTAAAGAAATCTCAAATTATTTTGACTATTAAGTCATTAATTAAACTTAAATTTTTTTCATCTTCTTCATCAAAAGCATTTTTACTATCGTGATCTACATCTAAAATATATNTAATCTCTCCCTTTTTGTTTCTTATTGGTATCACAATCTCGGACTTTGATGCCTCATTACAAGCTATATGCCCTTCAAATAAATCTACATTTTTTACTACTATTGATTTATTTTCTTCCCAAGATTTCCCACAAACTCCTTTTCCTTTCCTAATTTTCACACATGCTACAGGCCCTTGAAAAGCATTAAGAATTAAAAAATCCCCTTCTACTTTATAAAACCCTACCCAAAACCAGTTAAAACGACTTTTCAATAAAGCNGAAATATTTCCTAAATTAGTAAAGGTTGGAACAGAAAAATCTAGGATATTTTCTATATCAGAAAGAATGTTTTTATATAAATTAGGTTTGTTTNTCATCTCTAAAGAATTAAACAAAAATAAGCTCATCTATTAGAAATGCAATTTTTTTTATTTTTATAAATTAATTTTTTTTCATGGCAGGACATAGTAAGTGGGCAAATATTAAGCATAGAAAAGCTGCTCAAGACAATAAAAGAGCGAAAGTTTTTACACGTGCAATAAAAGAAATAACTATTGCAGCACGTGATGGAGGAGGAGANCTAGANATCAATCCATCTTTAAGACTTGCAGTTCAAAATGCAAAAGGTGCCAATATGCCAAAAGACACAATTGAACGAGCTATAAAAAAAGGAGTTGGAGGAGAAGCAGCTAATTTGGCAGAAATAACTTTTGAAGGATATGCCTCCAATGGAATTGCAGTATTTGTAGAGGCAACTACAGACAATAATAACAGAACGGTGGCTTCAGTAAGATCAATTTTTAATAAGTATGGTGGTAATTTGGGGACNAATGGTTCNTTAGGNTTTTTATTTGAAAGAAAGGGNATTTTCACTTTAAAAAGAGAAAGTTTAGGAGTTGAAGATTTGGAGGATTTAGAGATGGAGTTGATAGANTTTGGATTGGAAGAATTAAACGAAGTTGATCAAGATGTAATTATTCAAACATCTTTNGATGAGTATGGAAAAATGCAAGCGATTTTAGATGAAAAAAAATGGGTAGTGAATAACTCTGAACTTCAAAGAGTTCCTGTAGATACTATAACTCTAGATTTAGAAAGTGCTCAAAAAGTAATGAAGTTAATTGACAAGATGGAGGAAGACGATGACGTTAACGCTGTTTATCACAATTTAGAAATTACGGAAGAATTAGTAAATGCTATTTAATTCTTTTTAATAAATTCTATCCAAAACTCATATTCCTTTCTTGGNAAAGAAGAAAGTAAGGAATTTTCAAATTTTGTAAAATTAAATTTACTGTTGAATAACCCTTTGTATTCTTTTTCAGTTCCTCCAAAAGGAGGGCCTTTAGNATCAAATTCTCTATTAAAAAGTAATCCGATTATTTTTCCATTTTCTTTTAGAATTTCGTGAGTTTTTTCTACGTAATTTGATCTCAGTCCTGGATTAATTGCACAAAAAAAAGTTTGCTCAATTATTACATTAAAAAACGATGGTTTATTAAGTGAAAAAAAATCACCTATTAATATTTGATCTTTTGGAAATTTTGGACAAGTTGCCTTGAACAAGTCTTTAGCCTCTTTAGATAAATCCATATAATAAATATTTTCAAAACCTTTTTCAAATCCATACTTCACTTCATGACCTTTNCCAGCNCCAGGNATTAAAATATTAATTTTTTTATTTTTCTGATTATCAAACCACTTTTTAATAGGCTCGGATATTTCNCCTAAGTCCCAGCCAGTTTGATTATTTTTGTAGCGAAGATTCCAAAAAGAATTATCTAGACTATTCTTTTTCATTGATATCTCCTTTTTCAGAAAGTAAAATAGCTAAGGGNCTAGTGTATTCAATTTCTGAAAGGATGATTATAATNACAACTGTAAAAGGTACGCTAACTATCATTCCAGTAGTCCCCCAAATTAACCCCCAAAACATTAAAGATAAAATACTCACTAAAGGACTTATGTTCATAGAGTTTCCCATCCACTTTGGTTCTATAAAGTTGCCAATAATAACTTGTATAGAACCCACAACAAAAAGAATAATTAGAGCAATTGAAAAATCTCCAAATTGTAACAAAGAAAAAGCAACTGGGAATAAGGTCGCTAATAAAGAACCAATTGTAGGNATAAAGTTTAAAAGAAAAATTAAAAACGCCCAAAATATTGCAAAATTAAGATTACAAAAATAGAATACTAAAAAACTCAAAAATCCAGTAATGAAGCTAGACATTGTTTTAATACCTAAGTATTTTGCTACCGACCATTCTATTTTATTAAGCGTACTGTCTAGACTATGATAATCGGAGCTTGATTCAGATAAAAATTGTTTTAACTTATGGGAAAAGTTGGTTTCTTCTAAAAAAATAAATATGGAAAATATTAGTATCATCAATGTACTACTTATGATTTTTGATATTGCATCAAAAAGTATTTCTGCTATTCCAGTAAGACTTATTTCAGTATACCTAGTCTCAATATAAGATTGTAAGTCAACATTTAATTTATCATTTANGATATTTATTAAAGCTGTTATATTATTNTCATAATTGTGGTGAGAATCTATAATGGATTTAAAACTAGACAAGATAAGTTGGCTGAAAAAATATAGAACAGAAAAAATAAAAATTGTTGTTATAATCATTTTTAATTTACTGGGAACCAACTTTCCATAAATAGGAAATTTTTGAGATACTGACGTAAAAACTCTAATGGTAAACCACAATAGAAGAGCAAAAATAAATGGCACTAATATGTATTGGCCATAAATTAAAACAGTTATTACGCCTGCGAATCCTATTACATATTTAGAGANTGTGTTCAAAAAAATAATTTATAATTGAATAAATATATCAAATCTACAATTTAAGATACAAAAAAAGGCCTGATTGTGTCAGGCCTTAGNNAATATTAAATATTAAAAATCTTACTTTACAATCTGTAATTTTTTAGTGCTTATTGATACACCATCTTTCAAAACAAGATTATAAATTCCATTATTAATTAAAGAAAGGTCAATATTATAATAATCAAAATTAGAANTTGGTTTATAATTTCTAGTAAAAACACTTTCCCCGAGTAAATTATATAATTCAATTTTTATATTTTTTCCTTCAACCCCTTTTAGCTCCACAGTAGCTGAGTTTTCTGCTGGATTTGGAAATACTCTTGAAGAAATTTTAGTATTTTCCTCAATTCCAACTGCATCTACAACNTGAATATCATCTAAAAATAAATTATTTCCATTATCTGAAATACACCTAAATCTAATTATTACATCGNTTTCATTAGACCANGCTGCTAACCCTTTCCAAACATCANCCCAATCATTAGANGATGGGAAAAAAATTGAATTTCTTGGNGAAGCAGTTCGTAGNTCNTCTCCTGANTTATCAAAAAGAGTTACCCAACTTTTCCCACAACTATAACTTGCTTCAACAATTAATCTATCNTGAGANCCAAATGCACCTCCAACTCTTTGAGTATATGCGTANGAAAACTTTAAAGAAGGAGAAGTNGTGTTTGATAAATCAATATTATTNAAAACTAAACTTGCTGAGAGCTCTTTTGGCCAATCATATAGGCCAAATAAGAGTGATCTAGTGCTTCCATTACCTCTATTGGANATTTTAAAATTAGGCAACTCATCACTATTTTCTAAAAATCCCTTGTNAATTGAAGTACTATTTACTTGATAAGATTGAAACCCTTCATTAATTTCGAAGTCGACNATNTTATTAGGAATAGTATAAAAAATTGGAGGATTATAATTATCAGTTGATGTAGCATCAATTANTGAANTATTATTGGNAANATCTAAANTAAATTCAAATTTATGNTCTCCATCCNTAATATTTANNGAAGGGAAGATAGTAGTTCTTGATGAATTTTGGCCAAGATTAGTTTCCGTAATAGAAACTGGGCTTCCTCCNTTGTATNTATAAGATATATCNTAGTTAGCAGTAGATGTATTGTTATTATTCCTNACNGTAATTTTAGGTTCATAACTTGTTATACAATAATCNTNNACTNGNNANGATGCAGAATCTAAAATAAGTGAAGATATTCCAGGTTGAGATGTNGAANACTCCATAGATGAAATTGAACCACTNATAATTTCTTGAGTGCTTTCCGCNATAAATACTACTACNTCTAAATNGAATAAATCATATGGAACACTATTNAGACTTTGAGGAACAGTATANGTTATTGTATCCGTGTAGAACGAACCTTGGGAAGTATTAGAAATAGTTTGACCCCACTGACCTGTAAGAAGATGTCTAAGCATTTTCATATGATTATAATTTCCATTTGGAAGTACTTGTGAAGGATTTGCAGACGCNCTCACCTGGAATCCTTCAACATTATTTTGNAGTAAGGCTACATTTAGCCTNTTAGTGTTTGATCCATTGCCGGTATAANATGCCTCAACTATCACTGTTAATTCTCTAGATGCTAAATCTATNGTAGATTTTGCNGCTACATTAACGTAAGAAGNTTGAGCTAAAATTTGATTACCAGCTGTANNCCATTGTCCTCTACTCATNCCTGTTGCTCCTGNAGNCNNTCCNAGNCCAGGGAANACATGTCNNTTAGCTGTNCCNCNGGGATANTATCCTCNNTTATTCCAGTTTGGTTNANTAANGCNNNTCCAAAANTTGTAGTNTAATTNGGGTATCCTGAAGCNGGAGCTGCATATCCNCCGGCNTGAANATTTATTATTACAACATCACCAGGTGGATTTGCTGCNTCAAATGCATTAGCGATTTTNTGACCATCTGCACAGGGACCGCATCTTACNCCTCCATATTCTTCTAAAATTACATTTTTATTTTCAGGGACTGTGCTGACAAATGTTTGACAAAATAAATNTATNGTTANAAAAAATAACGAAATTAGAAAGNNATATTTTTTCATTTTAATNNTNTTAGTTTGATNCGAATCTAATTAATTATGNATNTAAATAAAAATTATANTAATTAATTAANTAGTTTTGANTANATNAATTTTATGATNAAACAANTATTTTTTACATTTTTTTTGNTTNTTGCTTTAAACAGCTACTCGCAAGTTGAATTTTATTTAAGTAACAGTGGAGTATATGATACTCTCAACATTTTAAATGGAACCACAGTGAATTTTAATGAAAGTTCATCTTTTGTAGAACTAACAATGGGATGTAAAAATACATCTTCAGATTCTTTAGACTTATTTTTTAAAAGAAAAATCTTCTCCTCCTCTTGGAGTTTTCTTAATGACCAGTTGTGTGATAATAATTTATGNTATTCCCCGTCCGGAAGTGATTTCACAACACCAATTGCTACAGTGCTTGGATCAGGGGAGATTACTATTTTAAAATCTAGTTTTTTATTTTCAAATACCAACACTTCTATTTATATAAGGTATTACGCTTTGGATGAAAATTTAAATATGATAGACTCAGTTGATTTTTCTTTAAATAATGCTACCAGCACAAATCAAAAATTTAACCNATCAGAAATAGTAATATCATCTCTTCAAAATAACTCAGAAATATTTGTTTCAAATACTAGCAATTACTCAAAATTAAATCTGAAAATTTATGACATTTTAGGAAATTTGATTAGNGAAGAAAGACTAATNAATAAAAANTCTATAATTTCCACANATCTNCCAATAGGGGTATTTTTTGTTGCCGTTGATTACAATGGACAAATTTTAAAAAGTAAAAAAATTACAGCTTTTTNGACTTATNTAAAAATTATTTTTTTAGAACTTATAGTATTTTCATTTCTTAGGGTTAAAATATAAAGACCACTAGAAATATCTGATNTATTTAATTCATAGGNGCTAGTGTTTTCATATGGATTTAATACTTGTCTTAAAACAACTTTTCCAGAAAAATCTTTTAAAGTTATTTCTGTATCAGATTTTGAATCAAAATTAAGTTTGATAAATATTTTATCAGAAGCTGGATTGGGAAATATCGTAAAGTCCAAGATATTATTATTTCTTATTGAATTAATCCAGTTTAAATCTTCATAGACTTTAACAGTGTTATATTGAGTNTAGTTCCCACTTGGGAAGCTAGTGCCTCCAATCACAGCAGCTTTCCCTCCGTATCCGGGGGTCTTAAAATCCATTAATGGTCTGTCTAAATTCATAAAACTAAATGATGTGTCCTGANAATCAAACACATCGATTCTACTTACTATATTACCATTTCCCCACATCCATTGNAAATTCCAATTCCCTCCACCAGAAAATAATATTTTGTTCCCAGCTGTAGCACAATCTTCAATAGCTCTTGATGANCCTACCAANTTNGTAGATGTCCAATTATTNCCATCAAAAANATTAATTCTAGAAGAACCTGTTAAATGNCCTGTTGATCCCCCTGCGAACACAAAAANTCCATTACAGTAACATGCAGATATTCTTGCTCTTGCACTNNCTGNAGGTANATTTCCAGTAGTCCAAGAGTCAGTTTGTCCATCATAAATTTCGTATGCATCAGAAACGCTATATCCATCTAAATAATTACTAGGCTGTGTAGTATCCATAGTTAATCCACCAGCAAAAATTGCAATATTNCCATCCGTTACAGCACTACTATAAAANCGACTATCCACAGTGTATCTTGAAGACCATGTTTTTGAAGCTTCGTCATAAATCCATAATTTAGTTTCTCCTCTCGACTTNGCTGCGTCTGAATACCAATGCCAATANTTTGCNCCTGGAGCAACAATTATTTTGCCATTTATTGCTACTGCATTACCTTCAATTGTTTTAAAAGGAATACTTGATAAAGTAAAGGACCCATTATNATAAAGTTCCATNGTAGGAGTTAAAACCCAAGGNTGTTGGTTCCAATTTGAAACACCTCCGATAACATAAACACCGCTATCACCTCTAACTGTAATTGGNTCTAATCGTGTGTAATTCATAGCTTGAATACCCCATGTATGAGTATTTACATTATAGGTATAGGCATTACTTGAAAGATTAGAATTACCTGATGTATTATTCCATACCTGACCTCCAGCTATTANAATATTATCTGCATCAATAAATTCTGCATCATATCTAGAAAGTTTTTCTAAAATAGTACCAGATGTCCATTGNCCGAATAGGGACCCTGAAATTAAAAGAATAAATAAGGAGGAAATTAAATTTTTCATATATGTGAATTTTAAAAGTTAAATATATTTAAGNCAATACCAATAATCAGGTATAATAATTATTATTAAAAATTGTTATTTTATGATTTGTAATTTTTTANAATAAATAGATCCATCAATTACTAANGTTACATTGTAAATTCCATTATCCAAAGCAGAAATATCTAGTTCTTGTGTATAATAATNAGAACTNGTTGTATAACTTTGAGAAACNACAAGTTCGCCAAGTAAGTTATATAANTCTACTGTAATATCCGAACCAATTATTCCTTCCACATTAAGAGCAGCTACTGTACTAGCAGGATTCGGATAAATAGTAAAATTAATTTGTTGGCTTAGATTATCAATTCCAACAGTTGATGTAGCAGGAGCATCAACATTTTCACCTTTTGAGTTATAAACTTCACCATTAGAAGGATCTATTAATAAAATAATTACCCTTAAACGAGATTGATCATATNCGCTAGGAACAGTATAAGAGGGAAATGTGAAACTATAAGTACTATCAGCTGTAAGGGTTGAAGGTAAAGCAGAACTAGACCCACTAAAGGAGGGTATAATTGCTCTTGCAACGTTTTTAAAATACATCAAANCTGGCGGAACAGGATTTCCCGCAGTTAAGAAATCTACCCCGGTTGTAGCCATTATAGTATTTCCTAGATAATATGCATTTGANTGACTGTAACCCATATCAGTATCATCGTGTACGCTATCTTCAGTTATAACTAAAGCTAAATTTAGGTTTGAACAGTTAATAGCAAATTTTAGATCTGTTGATACAATTAATTCTCTGTTACTTGTGTCATAATTCGAATAAACATCAATATCTGCATATCCAAAATCATTTTTGTAGTTATTGAAGTCTGCCATTGAAGCTCCTACTACGTCTCCATAGTTAGCAACAGTTTTTCTGTCAATTATATTTTGAGGCCATGCATTTGCTGAGACAAAAGGGTTATTAAAACATGAACTTTGGTAGTTCATATTATACATAGCATCACTTGTTCCTGAACCCATATTCCCATGTACACTAATAATTTCAATACTATCGATAGAGCTAGTTAACATTACTTCTTCTAATCTTACAATTCCTCTTGGACTGTAAAACCCAAAATCGTTTGCTCCAATAGTTTGGTCTTCAAATAATACTTTTTTAAAAGGAAGAAATGTTCCCGTAGTGAGCGTATGAGACATTATATTATTAGTGCTATCAGCATCCCCAGNNGCAACAACTTCTACGTCAATATTATAAGTTTGCAAAGAGGTTGTTTGTATTAATGATGAATGAGTAAAGTAATAANTTTGATTGAATCCTAAATTAACATTAAAAGTTTCCGACTGTGGTCCAGAACCGTCATTCCAAACTACATCAAATGANNTAATAGGATTAATTCCGAGATTTGTTACAACGCCTTTAACATTTGATGTTCCAGCAGCACCATAATTAGGGATGTCTAATGAACTCATCTCCATATCAACTGAATTAGCTTGCTTAATAACTATATCATCAATAGCCCACCACCAATCCCAGTCACCTTCATAATGGAACCGTATTTGTACNCTAGAATTTCCAACAAGAGAGGAAAGATTATGTATCTGATGACCATAATTATTGTTAGTTCCATAATCATGAATTAAAGTCCATGTAGTNCCACTGTCAATTGATGCTTCAACTCTAGCAACAGGNCTACCCCATACTTCAAAAGAGTGGTTAAATTCAAGTACAACGCTNGTAAAATTTGATAAATCCATTATTGGAGATATCAGGTTAGTATTTTGAGTATTACCATTTCCAAGNCCATCACTATCAACAATAGCATAAACATTCGTACAGTTCCCAGATTCATTAGATGTTCCTGATAACTCTACTATGGTATTATTTCCATTATTTCCTGGAGTTCCCGTAGTTGGGTCATTAATAGTCCAGTCAGCATCGCTTGTAGTCCATCCATTTGGAAAAGTTCCAATACTTGCAGATGTTGATTCAAAATCCTCTGAGAGAATTTGAGCATTTATATTNATAGAAATTAAGGGAATAAATAAAAGTAAAATATTTTTCATAANTNGTTTACAGTTTAAAAATGNATTTTATTAATGTTAAACTAAAAGTAAAACTAATTAATTAATTAATTAATTAATTAAATATTTATAAAAAAATTGTGAAGAGTCGTTTTTTACTTTATAAAAATATCTTCACAAGTCTGTAGNCCATTATAGGAAAGCAAAAGCANAAAATCCAATGAGATATACCTATTAAAAAACCCCAACTAAAAGTTGAGGTTATAAATGTGACCCCGGAAGGATTCGAACCCTCAACCNTCAGAGCCGAAATCTGATATTCTATCCAGTTGAACTACGGAGCCATTTTGAACAAAAATAGTTTTTTTGCAATAATTATTTTAATAATTAGTTAGTTTGCATAATATGAAATGGGTTAAGTATATTTTATTTTTTTTGAATCACTTTATATTATTCATTAATGCACAAGATTTTTCTGTAGGAACATGGAGAGATCATTTGCCATATTCAGAATTTAATCAAGTAGAAGAATTAGGAAATTTCTTTTATGCGGCTACCCCACATTCTATTATAGAATTTAATAATTCTAATAATGAAATAACAAAATTGAGTACTGTAAACGGACTAAGCGAAATTGGAATATCTTGTATTGCAGCTAATAACTCTTACCATTCTTTATTAATAGCTTATAACTCTAGTAATTTAGACTTGATTAAAAATGGAGAAATCACTAATATATCATCGATTTTCAACAGTTCTGTCATTGGAGATAAAACCATATATAGTCTATACAGCCACAGTAAATATATTTATGCATGCACTGGATTTGGCATTGTCGTAATAGATATAGAAAAGGAAGAAATTAAAGATACTTATATTCTAGGAAGTAATAACTCACAAATAAAAGTTAAGGATCTTCATATTTCAAATGACACAATTTATGCCCTTACTGAAAACGAGATTAAGTACGCTGCACTAAATAATGCATTTTTGTCTAATCCAAGTGTATGGGATTCACATATATTACCACAAGGAACAAACATTAATAATCTTGAATCTTTTTCAGAAGACTTTTTTGCATTTGGGACTTTAAATATTGTTTTTAAATATTCAAATAACCAGTGGGATACAATAATTTATCATCCCAACGAATTGCTAAGAAACTTTAAGGTTAGTGGTGAGAACCTAATTACTTGCACAGAATCTTATGCAACTATTTATAATCAAAATTTAGATACTTTAGACTTATTGTATGCTTATAATGGGAGTTCAGAAATATCCCCTAACGATATTATTTATGTTAATGGATATTATTGGATAGCTGACGACTCAAAAGGATTTGTGAGGTTTAAAAATAATTTCTCATCTGAAAGAATTGGACAAGGCGGACCTTTTACTAGTGAATGTTTTCATTTGTCTTCTAAGGGTGAAAATTTATATGTTGCTGCGGGAACACCAGATGGTTCTAATTGGAATAAAACTTTTAATTGGCATGGAGTATTCCAATTTAATAATACTTGGAGCTTTTATAACCAGATAAATATTCCAACAATGTTTCAAGAAATAGATACCATTTCTGACATAGTATGGACTACACCAAACCCTAATAATGAAAATAAATTTTTAGCTTCTTCCTTTGGGGGTGGACTCTTAAGTTTTAATGGTAATCAAATTGAGGAAAGGTTCACTTTTTATAATTCATCTTTACAAACAAGAATTGGTCAAAACGGAAATAATGTTTTTGTATCGGGATCATGCTATGATAATTTAGAAAATCTATGGGTTGCAAATTCATTTGTTACCTCCCCATTGTCTGTTAAAACAACAGAAGGAGTTTGGAAATCTTTCTATTGTGGAGCAATAGCGTCTAACCAACTTTGTACAGACTTAATTGTAGACAACCAGTATGGATATATTTGGATGGTGGTAAAAGGGGTTGGAATATTGGTGTATGATTATAACTTTACACCACTTGATGAAAGTGACGATCAGTATAAAATCATTGGAACCAGCGCTGGTTCAGGATCCTTGCCAAGCGCTTATGTAAATACTTTAGCTATAGACAAAGATGGTGAAATATGGATAGGGACAGACAAAGGGCCAGTTGTTTTTTACAGTTCTTATTCAATAATAAACGAACCTAGCTACGATGCGCAAAGTGTTCTAATTGAAGAAGGTGGAACTTTACAGTATCTTTTGGAGAACGAAATAATAAAAGATATTGCAGTAGATGGAGCCAATAGGAAATGGATAGCGACTCAAGGTGGAGGGCTGTTCTTGCTTTCTGAAGAGGGGACACAAACTATTTATTCTTTTTCAGAACCTAATAGTCCATTATTCAGTGACAATGTAAATTCATTGGCAATAAACCAAGTTTCCGGAGAAGTTTTCATAGCGACTGATAAGGGAATTCTTGGCTTTAAATCAACAGCTACATCTCCGGCGAATGAATTTGGAGACTTAAAAGTTTATCCAAATCCTGTTAGACCAGAATATCAAGGAAATATTTCTGTAAAAGGGATGATGAATAATTCTGAAGTTAAAATTATAGATGCAAGTGGGATTCATATTAAAACCATTTTTTCTAATGGTGGACAAGCAGTTTGGGACGGGCTAGATAAAAACAACCAATTGGTAGGAAGTGGTGTGTATTATTTTTTAGCAACTTCTGAAGATGGATATTCTAAAGCCAAATCTAAAATCCTCATAATTAGATAGTTTTTATCTCCTATTTGTGAATATCTATCTAAGCTAAAGGATATAACTGCGTTCTTAAAATTTAATTTTGTAAAATGATATGGTTAGATATTGTTTTATTGTCACCATTATTTTTGGGAGCATATACAGGATTTAAAAAAGGACTTATTGCCCAAATCCTTGGAATCACAAGTCTCATAGTTGGAGTATGGATAGGTACCCAGCACCAAGAACTAATAGAGTTCTTAATCATTGATAAAGTTCAAGAAAAATACTTATCTATTGCCTGTTTTATAATTCTATTTTTTGGAATTGTTATTTTGGGGGCAATTGTTGTAAAAATTTCTGAAAAATTCATCAATTTTATTCAACTGAAATTATTAAATAAAATAGCTGGAACTATTCTTGGAGTTATTAAAATTCTTTCTTTTTTGGTAGTGGTTGTTTTTATGATTGAAAGCTGGGACATTAATAGCTTTATAATTAAAAGAGAAACTAAAGAAGCATCTATTTCTTACCCAATATTTAAAAGTATTGGAAATAAGGTTTTGCCAAACCTNAAGGATAAAATTATTTTAGATAGGTTACCAGACCCAAATAAACTGGTTATCTAATTTAAAGTTTAACTATATTTGAAAGGTGTATTTTTCAGATTTTTCAGGCCAAGACNTTACAAAGANTCAATTATTAGATTTATTTAGAGCTGAGAGAGTTCCACATGGCTTACTATTGAACGGAGANGAGGGNTGTGGACATTTGCAACTGGCACTATCGTTTTCTTCCTTACTTCTTTGTCAAGANCCAACTCCAATAGACGCGTGTAAAAGGTGTTCATCCTGTAAAATGATTGAAAAATACCAACACCCAGACTTACATTTTTCTTATCCAATTCACCTCTCAAAAACTGAACATTCTGAAACATCTGACGATCAACGATCTTTNTTCTTTGAGGCATTAGAAAAGTATAAATGTTTNGGNAAGAAAACTTGGTATTCAAAAATGGGTAATGAGAATAAGCAAGGAGTAATTGGAGTTAAAGAAAGCGAATCTATTTTAACTAAAATTAGCCTTAAATCTTTTTTTGGCAATGCTAAGATTCTTGTAATGTGGATGCCAGAGCTTATGAATATTCAAGCAGCTAACAAGCTCTTGAAACTAATTGAGGAACCACCAGAAAACACTTATTTTATTTTTGTGTCTAACGACCAATCAAAAATACTACCTACTATTAATTCAAGACTCCAAAGCATTAATGTACCTAGNCTTAAGGATGAAAATATTACTACTTTTTTAGAAGAAATATTCCAAATAGAGCCTTCTAATGCAAGAAATATTGCTAAAATNTCCANAGGCAATCTAAATAGAGCCATAACCATTCACTTAGACGCTGGTGTTTTAGAAANGAATAGATCACTTTTTGTTAATTGGATGCGACTTTGTTACACAAGAAATATTGCAGATACTATTGACTGGGTAAATGANTTTTCAAAAATAGGTAGAGAGCAGATAAAAGATTTTATAATTTATTCGTTAGAAATGTATAGACAATGCATAATGAGGAATTANAATATGGAAATTGAAGGGGTTAATGAAAGCGAGAGAAGTTTTTTAGAAAAATTTAAGCCATTTGTAAATCACCAAAATATTACTGAAATTAATTCCATAATGAATGAAGCTTATTTCCATATGGAGAGGAATGCAAATCCAAAAATCTTAATGCTTGATGTCTCGATAAAGTTTTACAAACTATTGAGAAATAAATAATTTATCCTTTCATGAAATTAAAATCTTTTTTAAAAATTGTAATCTTTGGCATCCTTATTAGTTGCAGTGATGAAAATATAATTTTTAATGAATATATTGACATTGANAATGCCCAACTATCCTTTAAAGACACTATTGTTTTTCAAACATCAATTTCAGATACTATTAATTTACACAATATTTTTCTACAGTTAAGAACATCTACTGATTATAAATGGTCAAATATGTTTATTTTTTCTGAAATTTACTTTCCAAATAATAAAACAAGGACCGATACTTTTGAAATTTTTTTAATGGATAAGAAAGGTAACTGGAACGGAGATAAATCTGGAATTGTTGCAAATTTTAACCACTCACTTTATANAAACATCAAGTTTCCTATTAAAGGAGATTACAAGTTTAAACTTATTCAAGCCATGAGAGANACTGTTCTAAAAGATGTTATAAATGTTGGTCTAAAAATTACCAAGCCTATTAAAAAACTATAATTCTTTAAAAAGTATCTTGAAAAAATCTCNTAAGTCTAAGTTGCCTCATAATGGGACGAATATCTTTTCTTTAATGTCCAAACTTGCCATGGAGAATAAAGCAATTAATTTATCTCAGGGATATCCAGATTTTGAGGTAGACCCTATTCTTATAAATTCTGTTGCTAAGTATATGAAACTTGGATTCAATCAATACGCCCCCATGCCAGGTGTTTTAAGATTAAGAGAAATAATATCCAAGAAAATCTCCAAAAATTATAATCAATACTACAATGAAAATGATGAGATTACCGTAACTGCTGGAGCAACTCAAGCAATTTTTACAACTATTTCTGCACTAATTCACCCAGATGATGAGGTCATTATTTTTTCTCCATCCTTTGATTGCTACCAACCAGCTGTAGAGCTTAATGGTGGAATTCCAATATTTATTGAGATGAAATCTCCAGATTTTAATATTAACTGGATTACTGTTGAAGAAAATATCTCTTCAAAAACAAGAATGATAATTATCAATTCACCACATAACCCACTGGGAACAGTTCTGTCAAAAAAAGATATGANCAACTTAGAAAGAATAGCTGGAAAATACGATCTGCTGATTTTAAGTGATGAAGTTTACGAACATCTAGTTTATGACAATAAAAAACATCTTTCAATTTGTAGTTTTCCAAAGCTTTTTAATAGATCTATTGCCACCTTCTCCTTTGGAAAAACNTTCCATGTGACNGGATGGAAATTAGGATATGTTGTAGCGCCAAAANAATTAATGTTTGAAATTAGAAAAGTTCATCAATTTAATATTTTTTCTGCCAATCATCCTTTGCAGTTAGCTNTAGCAGACTATTTGGATAATGAAGAACATTTTTTGAGACTTAATCACTTCTATCAGCAAAAAAGAGATTTGTTTTTAGAAATTATTTCCGCTTCTAGGTTCCAAGCCAAGGCATGTAGCGGAACCTATTTTCAGCTCTTAAATTTTTCTTTGATTTCAGANTTAGCCGATACAGAAATGGCTAGAGAGTTAACAATTAAAAATGGAATAGCTGGAATTCCAATTTCTGTGTTCTCTCATTTTAANAATGANGAACAAAATCTGAGATTTTGTTTTGCAAAAAAAGAAGAAACTCTTAAAAGAGCAGGAGATATCATCGTTAAAATATAATTATCCACAATTCACTCTTTAAAGTTGGTTTTCTGCCAGCAATTCTACTTTTTATTTTAATTTATTTTTACTTCGATGAAAAAACATATANTTTATTTTTTAATACTATTAACTTTAAATTCAACAGCTCAAAATATTATTGATGTTTATTGTTTCGATGATAGCTGTAGCCATCAGATGATNGATCCCGAAATGCTCGTAGTAGAACGCTGGGACACTNTAGCGCAATCTAAATTCTGGAAAACTATTATTACAACAAGTAAAGATACTTGTGTAATTAACATTGCTAGTACAAGACAAATATTAGGTTATATAAATAAAGACATGTGGTTTAAACAAACTGAGAAAGAAAAAAAAGCATTTAAAGATTCANTTATAGACTACTATTGTTTAGATACTAATTTTAGGTTGTATATTACCACTGGCAAAAAAGAGTTTTACCAATTAGAACAAGTGATTCCTTCATTAGAAACTGCAATAAATATTTTCCAAGAAAATAATGTAGATCCTTGGTTTGCACAATCTATTTTATTAATTGAAAGTCCTGCCCAATTAAAATATTCTAGTGCTGGAGCCTATGGGCCTTTTCAAATAATGAAAAGAGTTGCAAGANACATGGGCCTTACTGTCAATAAGTATGTTGATGAAAGAAAAAATTTTAATAAATCTGCTTTTGCAGCAAGTGAATTATTAAGAAAAATCTGTATTCCACAAGCATATAGAATTTTATGTAATGTTGGAGATATTGAACCTGAAGGAGATGAGTTGTGGTTCAAGCTTTTAGTTCTTCACATCTACCACGCTGGGGCAAGAAATATAGAATCATTGTTAAGCCAATTAGAACAACCTCTTCAAGGTATGGAATTAATAAAATGGATGTGGAGTAATGAATACGGAAATTTTAAAAACTCATCTCAAAATTATTCTCAAATTGCTATNGCTGCAATGCTAACCCTTAAGGATATTGTTCTTTCCGATTGCGAATATATTTTCGATTGTAACGGCTACAATCCTATTGAAAATTAATGAACAGGTTTCTGAATCTATCCTCTAACATTTTAGTAATAGGATTTGCATCATTGGCTTTTCTATACCACAATCAAGATTTTGGATATGAACTAATAATTTTTANAGAAATCACTATTTTTTTCCCTTTAATTTTATTGATAATTGGGGGGGTTAAAAGCTTTTCTAGATGGCAAAAAATTAAATTTACNAAAGGGAAAGAAGGATTCAAAATTTCAAAATCTGGATGGGTCAAAGCTTTTACTTACGAAACTTTACCTTTCTTTATTTTTATTCCATTAAGCATAATTCTATTATTTTATTTAGANATGGCAATCTTTTTTATNGTTGTGCTTTACATCCTCATTATTGAAAGTCTATTTTTTTTGTTTTCTGGAAGANAAGCTTTTAAAATTATAGCAAATGAACANGCATTAATTATTTTAAATAACCAACAATATTTTCTTTTTTGGGATAAAATAAAACATATTTCATTTCAACAAAAAGGAATGATAATCTTAATGAAAACCAAACGCCAAATTTATATTGGAGAGTCGGATTATGAAGATTTTCCAAATTGGAAAGAAAGAATTAAAAACCAAGCTATTTCTAAAGGAATTTATATCCAGAATTAGTCATTTTATTTGATTCCACTAACTATTATAGCTTCAAGCTCTCTTAAATATTTTGATTTTTCAAAATTTGGAGCGTAAACATAACCTTNAGCAGTTATAATTTTTGTTTTTTTATTGTTAAGCCATGAATAGCTTATAAAAGGTCCACCCATTTTATCGTTTTGCATTCTCCAACAGCCTTTTATTTGCTTAACATATTTATTATTTATNTAGAAAGAAGTATCCATGGGGATACTTATTTCATTTTCAACTGTTTTCATAAAAGAGTTATTTTTTTTGCCAGTAAGATAAGCTCCCCCCAATGAATCTTTGACCNAAAGAATTTTACTTTTTTCAAATTGATTTTTGTTTTCATAGTTTTCTTGGTGCAAAATAATTCCCNTTTGAATTTCATGNGATCCATTTTGATCTTTTTGAATTTCAAGTTTACTCCACCACCAAAAATTCTTCGCTTTTTTATTAAGTTTTATTCCATCGGGGGCCTTAAATTTTAAATCTATTGATTTTTCTAGTTCTTCATTTAAACTGTTTTTTTCTGAAAAATTTTTCTGAATCTTATTTAAATTAAATTTTTTTAAAATTGATTTTACTTCACTTTTGTTGTGCTTGAAATAATTAATAGCATCTTTTTCTGACTTAAACTTAAGCTCTATAATTAACTGCCCATTTGCCCAAAGATCTTTTTTAATTATTGGAACTATATTTTTAGAATTATAGTTTTCAATCTNAACAAATACAAAACAATTGTTATTTTTTATGTTTTTCAAAATTTTATTAGGGACAACAAAATCCGTATCGAATTCTTTTTCGTANGGNAGTGGGGTAGTTTTAACTAATTTTTCAAAAGAGTTTTTAATTGTTTTTCCTAAATCCCCTTTCCAATATTTCTTGTCTAAAGCAAAAAGAATTTCATGGTAATTTTTCTTAGCAATTGGCTTCATAAGGTGTGGTTGGTAACCATTATCGACATTACAGTTTAAACACAACAACCCCACCATAGCNATAAATATTATTTTTATATTTCTTAAATACATAATGTCAAACCATAAGAATAATTATAAAGATCTTTATATAGATTCGAATATTGTAGAATATTGGTTTGGAAGAATAATCCAATATTTTTATATATAAACTTTAGGTTNCCAGAAAGACAATATTTATTATTGTAGAAATCATTCCTGGTTTCTATAGTCTGGTCTAATCCATTTTCATCATATTTCAACTTTGATTTACCAACTATCAAAAATTGATTTATAAACTCTAGTTCAGTTTTTATATTTGGGNTTTTCTTAGGAAAAGGTGTCCAGCTAAAGNTTAAAGGGAGAGTAAAGTAATGATGTTTTAAAATGCTTTTAGATATTNCTGGTTGTGGTCCAGTCAACAAAGNTGAATTAGANATAGACATCGTATCTTGAGAAATTCTTATTAAGTGATTACCAAGNTCTAATTTGTTTTTTGTAATACCAACTCCAATAAATAATTTTATANATTCTTTTTTAAGATTAAAAGATTTGAAATAAAGTGCAAAATGCGTATTCACAGAACTNAGTGCTTTATATCTAATGGGATTAAAGCTACTGATTCCATTAAAAATAGAATTGGTNTTTAACTGCATATTGCCCAATGAATAGTTTATTTTGAATTTTGTTTTTGTANGTTTCTCTTCATTTATACTGTTTTCAAATTCCCATTTATTATCCGTGCTGCCCTTAGAAACAATTAGTACTTTAGAATCTTTATATTTAAATTGAATAGTATCGCTAAACTGTGCATTTACTGAACTACATACAAGGAAAAAGAAGATAAGGTTTTTAGAAAAAGCTAAAATATTTTGNAAAAAATACCAAGNATATTTNATTGTCATATGGCAATATCTGATCATTATTCTAATCTTTCTAATTGGGTTAATTTTTATTTTATAATTCTACCTTAAAGCAAAAGATGATTCCCCTATAAAGTAACCGTCATTGTAAATTTCAACTTTATAATTGCCTGGCTGTAATACATCTTCAATTTCATGAAAAATGCATAAATCCATATTCTCATTTTGATAATTCACTATTCGTTTTGANCTAAGTTCTAAATTCTTACCATCAGAGTNNATAATATTAATTGCATTTTTAGAAAGTAATATTTTTTGATTTGGATCGACTACTTTGATATAAATATTTTTATCTCCTGCTTTTGAAAGTTTATTTTCAAGTAAGGTAAAGCAGGCCTTAATCATATTAGTCTTAGCAGCTCTAGTAGTTTCACTTTGCGTTCCAGAATTTCTAATTCTTATTGCTGATGCTGTTATATTTCCTGCTTGTAAGATTGCCCCCAANGCAACTTTACTTTGTAAGTCTTTATTTTGTTTTTTATATCTCCGATTCTCATTAGATACAGTGTTTAANTTACTACTTTTTTCTGTCAAAGTATTAGATAAATTAATATTTAAGGTATTTAATGAATCTATCGTATGAATATATCCTATCATAATCCCTCTAAGCGTTTCNGCTTCTTTTTTTAGTTTGAATATTGATTTCCAGTCTTTTTTTGATCTGCTGTTTAGTTTTTCAACTTTTTCCATTAAGGTTTTAATCTTTTCTCTTTGTTGATTTATACTGTCAATAACTATAGTATTGCTTAGTTCAAGGCTATCATAAGAGACCAATAATAATTTTAAATTATCTTTTAAATCCAATGCTTTGGATGCTGATAATGCATCTTCATTTAATAAGATTTTATTCATCTCATTATTTTCCATAAGAAGATTAGAAATTTCCTTAGAAATTTCGTGATTTTCTTTGTTAAGGGAGCTTATTAGGTANCCTGTATATCCTAGACAAANTACTAANATTAGAATAACAATTGAAGAATATTTATTTTTGGTAGTTGAATTATNGTTCATATTAATTAATTTTCTGTTGAATAACAATTAATTATAGTAAAGTTAACACATCTTGATAAAAGAATTTATACAGCTTATATATCTCGATTTTTGTTCTGGATGCAANTAGTCTTTATTGTTTTAAGAAAGAGCAGTTTGCTCTTCTTGTCTAATGTGGATGATCAGTACNATCTAGCAANAAATTTTAAAGGTGTTAATAAGGTCTTGTTAATNGATGATNTAGTATCACTGGAGCAACAATCAACAGTTGCAGAAAGNTCTTAAAATANATATAATTTGGAGATTTCTANAGTTGATTAGTGGGTAATAAAGAACAAAATATTAATTAAGAGTTTTTCTNAGGTGTTTCAATAGTAGTTCCAATTTCTACATTTTCTATTTTACCATCTTTAAAGGATCCCTCGTATTTTGCATTTTCTTTTATCCAAATATATTCACCATCTCCATTCATAGCATCTTCAGACCAACGACCATTATAGATATTTCCATTTTTCCATGTATATTTTCCTACTCCATCTTTCTTACCATCAACAAACCCACCTTTATATTTGTCTCCATTTTGATATGTTAAATCCCCAAAACCATTAGGTTTGCCATCTACCCAAAAGCCCTCGTATTTATTTTTGTCTTCCCATAAAAAAGTGCCATGTCCTCTATGACAATTTCCTTTAACACATTGAGAATAAGACACTAGTGAGACAATAGTAAGTAATGATGCTACAAATATATTTTTCATATTTAATATTCTAAGGTTTACTTATAAAACTAATAATTTTTTTATTAAAAATACTAAATCGTGACAACATAAATTTTTAGAATTAGAGCCCCAAAGACTTTGCATAATCTATATTCTCATCCTTTATTTTTTTTGTAAACCTATTAATATTCACCATTGAGTCTAATGGTTTTTTTTGATAAATGTAGTTTAGTAACTCACTAACCAACATTGGAGCCATAAGTATTGCCTTGCTACCCATCCCATTTACAGTAAATAAATTTTTAATTATTGGATGTTCTCCAATTAATGGTTTTCTATCTAAAGATGTTGGCCTAAAGCCAAATTTTTGATCTATAATCTCAATGCCATCTATTTCAATAATCTTATTTAGTTTTTTTATTAGATATTTTTTAGCATCCATTGTAATATTGTTTTTTTGATCTTCATTGCTGTAGGTAGAACCTATTGTGAAGATGTTTTTAGTTTCTGGTAGTGAGAATATCCCACAATTTATTATCTGTTGGGGTAAAATTTTTGAAGATACTTTAAGTAATTCTCCTTTATTAGGAATAATTGGCAAATAATTAAACATAGGATTTTTTAAGGCATTTACCCCATCACACATTATGACTTTTGAATAAATATTCCCCTTATAGTGAAATCTATTATTTTTTAATTTAATTTCATCTGGCTTAAACAAATCCTTTTTAAGCTCGTTACTTTTCAAAAACGAAGAACTTACAAAGTCTAAAAATTTATTAACAGAAAGCCGACTACAAAGCTCTATAACTCCACTTCCAAACTTATTTTTTAAGTTATTTAGTTCTTTATTATTTAACTTTAAAATATTTTTATAAATTTCATTATTCGTCTTGCCAATCCAATTGTTTTGTTCTTCAAATGATGCAAATATCCTTAATAATTTATAGGATTTATAGAGCTCAATGCTGCTTTCAATATTAATTTCTTTATAAAAAGCATCGCTAAATTCATAAAATTCTCTTCCTCTCCAAGAAAGGTTACATCTTTTAAGTGAAATGGGGTGAACAATTCCAGCAGCGACTTTTGAACTTGTGTTGGGGTTACCATCTTCAATTATTTTAAATTTTTTTAAATTTTTTTTTAGTTGTAAAGCGACTATAGAACCTGTTATTCCTTGTCCAACAATTAAAAAGTCATAATTCATTTATATATGAATATCTTTAAGGCAGATTGCAATTCCAAAAAAGACCATTAACCCGCCTATCATAATTCCAATGACAGATAAAACTTTATTATCTAGTTTTTCTTTTAACCTGCTAGAAAAATAGATTTTAAATATATCTACAACAAACATTGTTAATAATGTAATTCCAAAAAATGACAATAATTGAAAATCTCCTAAATTTAATTCATTGGTTGCATAGGTGCTGGCGGCTATCCAGAATATAAGTACACCAGGATTTATAGCATTTAATCCAAGTCCTTTGATCAATAATTGAAATGGAAATATTATTTTCTTACTAGTATCTGTTTCAATTTCTTTCAACTCTATTATATGAGAATTTTTTAATTTTATTTGGATAATATTTTTGTAAATTGAAGCTATTCCCAATACTACAAATATTGATCCAGCTATATATTTAATAAATAAATTTGTAGTCAACCAAAGATTGATTTTTTCTGCAATAAAAAAAGCCGCTAAAAGATATATAGCATCACTTAAAAGTATGCCAACATCTAAAAAAATAGCAGCTTTAAATCCTTTTTTTATGCTAGTTTCAATTAAAATAAAAAAAGCAGGACCTAGCATAAAACTTATTAGTATCCCAAAGACAATACCATTTTGAATTATTTCCATTGTAAAATTAGAACTAGTTGAACAAAAAAAAACCGCCCTAAGGCGGTTTAATATTTAATTAATCAAATTTTTTAATTATCCCTTAACAAAAGGAAGACCTGTTTTAGGGCTTTCTACAACATTTTTACCAGCCGGTAAATCGCAAGCATTAGATCTTTCGTCTTTGCAGAAGTAATAAATAGTTTGATTTCTTCCACCTCTAAGTTCTACATTTTTAGTGTGCAAGTAGTAAGTTTTACCTTTACTATTGGTATGTGAATACGCCATTTTATTAAATTTTTATTGTTTACATTTCTAATATAATAAAAACATGGCTATTAATCCCTGAAAAACTAGTATTTATCACATTTTTTTTCCATAACGGCGTAAAATCATGAGTTTGTAACGAGTTTTTGCAGTATTAAGGACGTTTATCAGGGTAAAAATTAATGTTTTTTGTACAGTTTAATTTTTAGGATTAAGACTGCACTTCTTGGATTACTATAAAATAGTTCTTTTCTTGGTTATTTGAAAGATCAATTTTTCTTCCATCAAAAAATGGATCTTAGAATTTTTACTTTTTTTTATAGAAAGATAAGGATTGGAATTATTATTTTTGAGCTGAGAAATAAAAAACTGTAAAAAAATATAAAACAAACAGAAGGTATCTTTTCATCTTCAATGAATTTATAAATATTAACTATATCTTGCATTAAGTTTTTACAAATAATTTAACAAATATGAAATCGCATAATATTTCTCTCATAAGTTCCCTAATACTAATTTTGATAAGTGGTTGGGGCTATCTATCTTCAGAAACTCCTTCTTTAACAGCATTGATACCATTATTTTTTGGTGTAATTCTACTATTTTGTTATCCAGGCATAAAGAAAGAAAATAAAATTATTGCTCATATTGCTGTCACTCTAACTCTACTTGTATTTCTAGCTCTTTTTATGCCCCTTATAGGCGCTTTTGGAAGAGAAGATAATGGCGCAGTTTTAAGAATTTCTTTAATGATTATTACATCAGGAGTTTCTCTTTTTGGATTTATTAAAAGTTTTATAGCTGTAAGAAAAGCTAGGGAAAATAGTTAATTTAAAAACAACCAACCCATCATTGGAAACAGCAGTTCTTGTAGGAATTAATTACTCTTCTCAGACCAATGCCCAAACTAAAGAGTTTTTGGAAGAATTGGCATTTCTGGCTCTTACATCAGGGGCCAAAATGGTGAAAAAATTTATACAATCTCTGAATGTCTCCCATTCCAAAACCTTTATTGGTAAAGGAAAACTTATCGAAATAGAACATTTTGTAAAAGAAAATGAAATTGATTTAGTAATATTTGACGATGATTTAACCCCCTCTCAATTAAGAAATATTGAAAAGCAATTATGTTGTAAAATTTTAGATAGAAGTAATTTAATACTAGATATTTTTGCTAGTAGAGCTAGAACTGCTCATGCTAAAACTCAAGTAGAATTAGCCCAGTATCAGTATCTTTTGCCTCGATTAACTCGCATGTGGACCCATTTAGAAAGACAAAAAGGAGGAATTGGAATGAGAGGTCCTGGGGAGACACAGATTGAGTCAGATCGAAGAATAATCAACCAAAAAATAAGTAATTTAAAACAAAAGCTTACAAAAATTGACAAGCAAAAATTTGCTCAAAGAAAGAATCGTGGGAATATGGTCAAAGTTGCCCTTGTGGGCTATACCAATGTTGGTAAATCAACCTTAATGAATATTATAAGTAATTCAAAGGTGTTTGCAGAGAACAAACTATTTGCAACTTTAGATACTACTGTAAGAAAAGTACTGGTAGATCAAGTTCCATTTTTACTTAGTGACACAGTGGGATTTATAAGAAAACTACCGCACCAACTTATAGAGTCTTTTAAATCGACATTAGACGAAGTTAGAGATGCTGATATATTAGTCCATGTAGTGGATTTGTCCCATTCCGTTTACCAAGATCAAATGAGTTCAGTCAATGAGACTTTGAATGAGTTGATGACAGATCCTAAGGAAACAATTTTATGTTTTAATAAGATTGATAGGATTCCAAAAGACGAATTAAAATCTCTAAAAGAGTTTTGGGAGATCAAAGAATTTAATGTTGTATTTATTTCTGCAACTGAAAAATCAGGAATTCAAAATTTAAAAAAAGAACTTTTTAATAAAGTAAAGGATATTCATTATACTAGATTCCCTTTTAATAAGACCCCTGTTTATTATTAAGAAATAATTTTTGTTATATTCAAATTCGAATGGGAAAGAAATTAGTTATAGGTTCTTCGGGCCAAATTGGTGTCGAATTAACTGAGCAATTAGCAAAAGATTTTGGCGCCAACCAAATAATAGCTGCGGATATAAAATCAGTTTTAAATGTAAAAAATTCAGTCGTAGAATATGTTACATTAGATATTTTAGACAAAGAGAAGTTGTTTAAAATAATAAAGGAACACAATATTTCGGAAGTTTATTTATTAGCAGCAATGTTGTCTGCAATTGCTGAAAAAAACATTCAACTAGCATGGGATTTAAATATAAAAGGCCTATTCAACATTTTAGATTTGGCAAAAGAAAAACATATTGAAAAGATTTTCTGGCCAAGTTCTATTGCTGTTTTTGGACCAACAAGCCCAAAATTAAATACCCCTCAGTCAACTTTATTAGACCCCACTACAGTTTATGGCATTAGTAAAATGTCTGGAGAAAGATGGTGTGAATATTATTTTTTAAAATTTGGAGTAGACGTAAGAAGTTTAAGATATCCAGGAATATTAAGTTACAAAACTCCACCTGGAGGAGGAACTACAGACTATGCAATTGAAATTTTTCATGCTGCAATTAATCATGGTTTTTATGATTCTTTTATTGCTAAAGAAGTCAAACTGCCTATGGTTTATATTGAAGACGCCATAAGAGCAACTACAGAAATTATGCAAGCTGATAGAAACAACCTTTCTATTAACTCTAGTTATAATTTGGCTGCAATAAGTTTTAATCCAGAAGAAATAGCAAATGAAATAAAATTGATATTCCCAGAATTTAAAATATCTTATAGCCCTGATTTCAGGAATAATATTGCATTGTCTTGGCCTTCGATTATAGATGATAGTTTTGCAAGAAAAGATTGGGGCTGGAAACACGATTTTGACTTAAAAAAGATAATATTAGAAATGGTTAATGGAATTAAAAATTCTGGATTTAACTGAATTTGTCCTTGACCCTATTAAATGCCTCTTTAATCAAATCAAATGCTTCCTTTTTAGAAGCACTTTTATAATTCCATTTTGCCTTAACTTTAATTAAAATTATCCAGTATCTGAAATTTATCATTGCAATTATAGGAGCAATTAATAGAAAGATAATTCCATAAGACCAATTTTTAAAAATTGTTATTGAAGTAGCTATTAAAAGCCAATAGAATGTAAATAAAATAACCCCAATAGCTTGTTTTAATGATGCATGAAAATGTTTGTCTTTAATTTTGTTTTCTACAAACCAAACTGGTATTTTATATGGCAAATAATTGGTAATTAATCCTATTAAATGAAAAGGGCTAAACAGTAATAAGATTAAACTTACAATAACCAATCTCAAATACGATAAAGGCGAATTATTAAATAAATAAGGTCTAATTTTATTGCTAGTCATAAAAGACTTTATGCTTTTTAAATCTGCAATTAGATTTTTATACTCTTTGGGCTTATTTTTTTTTAAATATTCAGACTTTATTAATATTTCCTTCCTTAAATAAAATTTCCTTTTAAGCTCTGCCTTGTCTTCTTTTAAAGGAAATCTATGAAGGAGGTAGTAAAGTTCATCATAGTTTTCTCGATCGCGAATATTTATAATTAAAGACTCTAAATCCTTGCCAATTTTTAAAGTTAATTTATTAATAGCTTCTGCACTATTTTCTTCATATTCTGAATAATAATCGCTTACTTTAATGGGATCTCCGACGTTAAGTAAAATTTCAGAATTCATATTAAAATGATTGTCATAGTCTATTCCGAGAGGAATAATATATAAAGGAGACTCTTTCCCAAATCTAGAAAGGGTTCCGAAAGCAATTCTAGCTAAGCCTTTTTTAAGTGGTCTAAGCATTTTAAAATAATTGTGGTTTCCCTCTGGAAAAACCACTAGACTTTCTTTATTACTCAAAATTTTATGACATTCAAAAAATGTTTCTTCATTTTTTTCAATAGTATTTATGCCGTCTCTTTGTCTATATATTGGAAGCATATATAAACTTCGTAAAAGTTTATTGGCTATATTACTTTTAAAAATATCAGCTCTTGCTAAGAAATTTAAAGGGTTATTGGTTTGACCAGCAATAACAATAGGATCTAAAAATGCATTTTGGTGGTTAACAGCATATATTATCCCAGCATTTTTCGGGATTTTTTCCTTTCCTAGGTATTTAAATTTTTTAAAGTAGGTTCTTGAACCAGTGATTACAATTGCATATCCTATTTTATATGCAAAATACCAGTTTTTGAACCAGTAACCTATCCAAAATTTTCTCATAATTTATCTTAGAATAGCATTAAATTCATCCTCTAATTTATATTGAATAGAATTCATTACAGAATCAACCTCTTTATCCTTAAGTGTCCTTTCGGAGTGTATGAATTCAAATCTTAGACCGTAAGCTTTTTTGTTAATATTTTTTTCATCTCTATATATATCAAATAAAGTAGTGTTTTTTAAAAGCTTACTATTTATTTGATTAACTGAATTTGTAATTTCTTGCATAGTTACTTCTTCATTAATTAAAATAGATAAATCTCGGAATACTTTTTGAAATTTATTGACAGGCTTAATTTTAAGTTTTGAATCTGCAATAATCTTCATAAGATTGTCAAAATAGATTTCAGAAATAAAATAATGCTTTTTAAAACCTATTAAGTTGGATATTTCTTTTCTAATCGTTCCTATTGTCGCCAATTTATGTTTTCCTTTCTTAAACCATAATCCTTCCTCCCATAAGTGGTCTATTATTAGGATTTCTGTTTCGTAAATAATTCCAAGGGACTTGAATACACTTTCAATTATACCTTTTAATTGAAAGAAACTACTTTCTAGTTTCCCATTGAACCAATGCTCTTCATTTTGCAGACCAGTTGTAGCAATTAATAATCTATTTTCTTCCTCATATTCATTTCCCTTTTCAGAATAAACTTTCCCCCATTCAAAAATGGTTCCGTTAGGATTTCCGTTAAAATGATTGAATTTTAAAACTTCTACTGCGCCATAAATCAAGCTTTTTCTTAAAATAGCAGTGTCATTGCTTAGAGGATTTAGTAAAGAAATATGGTTGTCAGATTTTTCATCAAGAAAATCACCATATTCTCTTTTTACTAAGGAATTATTCATTATTTCAAAACTCCCTAAACTCACTAAATGGTTGCTGATTTTTCGTTGAATAGAGTTGCTGGTTTTTAACTTGGGAATGGAAGGCGAACTATTTATTTTTTCAGGAATCTCAATATTGTTATACCCATATATTCTAAGGACCTCTTCAACTATGTCAATTTCTCTAGTTACATCGTTTCTATAAGCAGGCACATTTACCAAAGCTTTATTTGTCTTTATAACATCTAGCTTGATGTCCAGATGGTTCAAAAGATCAGTTATAGTTTTATTATCCAGCTTAATACCACCAATTTTTCTAATTTTTTCAAAATTTATTTCAAAAGAGATGTCTTTAGTTTCTTTTGGATGAATATCAAATATTTCAGAGGCTATTTCACCTCCCGAAAGATCTGTTATAATTTCAGAAGCTTTAATTAGCGCTGGTAACACCATAGATGGATCAACTCCTCTTTCATATCTAAATGAAGCATCAGTATTTAAACCATGCCTTTTTGCAGTCTTCCTTATTAAAACTGGGTTGAAAAGAGCGCTTTCAATAAATATACTTTTAGTTTTTTCTGTTACTCCAGACTCAAGTCCCCCCAAAATACCAGCTAAACACATCTCCTTTTCACTATTAGAAATCATAATATCTTCTTTGTCCAGTTTCCTTTCTTGTCCGTCTAGGGTTGTGAAAAGAGTTTGGTCTTTTGGAGCTCTAACTTTTATCTCTTTACCAATTATTTTATCTAAATCAAATGCATGAAGAGGTTGTCCATAATTGTGTAGTACATAATTAGTAACATCTACAATATTATTAATAGGCTTTAATCCTATAGACTCTAACTTATTTTTTAACCATTTTGGACTAGATTTAACTTGTATGTTTTTTATTACAATTCCAGAGTATCTCTGGCATTGATCAGAGTTTTCAATAGAAATATTTATCTTAATTTCTTTTCTTGTTTCTATGCGTGCTTTTTCAGGAAGAGCTTTAATAGAAGAATCAAAAGGCAATATTTTTTTGAATTTTAATGCTGCTAGCAGATCTCTTGCAACTCCGTAATGGCTCATGGCGTCAGCTCTGTTGGGAGTTAGTCCAATTTCAAAAATTGTATCACTAACTACATCAAAATAGTCCGCTACTGAATCCCCAATATTTGCATCTCTATCAAGGACTAAAATCCCGTCGTGGCCATTTCCAAGACCAATTTCATCTTCTGCACAAATCATTCCAAAAGACTCTCTTCCTCTAATTTCAACGTTTTTAATTTCGAACGAACTATTATTTTTTGGGAAAATAGTAGTTCCAGGTTTTGCAACAACCACCTTTTGTCCTTTTTTCACATTGGAAGCTCCACAAACAATAGTGTAGTTTTCATTTTCTCCCAAATCAACTTGTGTAATTTTTAGTCTATCTGCATTAGGATGTTTTTCAACACTTTTAACTTCCCCAACTATTAATCCTTGCAGCCCACCTTTTATGTTTTCGTATACTTCTTCTCTTTCAACCTCTAAGCCAATATCTGTTAAAAGAGCAGAGGTTTGACTGGAGTCAAGATCGAAATTTAGAATTTCTTTTAACCATTTGTAAGATATCTTCATAAAAAATAGTGGTTTTTCATTGTAAAATTAACTGCTTTTATTATCTGACAAAAAATAACTGCAATAAAATACTTACCAACTATATACAACTATTAGTTTAAAAAATGTTTGATGATGTAAAATTTTTATATTTTTGGCGCTCTTAAAGTTGGTGCCTTAGCTCAGTTGGTAGAGCAATGGACTGAAAATCCATGTGTCCCTGGTTCGATTCCTGGAGGCACCACTTATAAAAGCTCTCTAAAAATGAGAGCTTTTTTTAATCATTCATTGTCCTTATTTATTAATTTTAAACTATCATTAGATTATTTCGCAAATTGACCAATAGTTAAGATTAAACTTTTAATATCATTTTGTTATTAATTATTTTTTTACTTTAATGCCACAATTATTACGATTAAATTTGAGTCTCATCAAATGTTTATAAAGAACATCAAAACATTAATAATTTTTTACTTTTTAATTGCTTATGTTATTTTGCAATTTATTTGGTGGGGGTACCATATTTCTTACTTAACTGAGCAACTCAATAATAGTGAGGATTATATAGCAAGAAGATTGACCATGATAGTTGGGGAAGGCACGGTCTTTATAATTATTATTTGTTTTGGGGCTTTTTATGTCATTAGATCTTATTATTCAGAAATAGGTCTTGCCAAAAAAGAAAAAAACTTTGCCTTATCAGTAACCCATGAGCTAAAGACTCCTATCGCCTCCTCAAAATTATTTGCTGAAACTTTGTTACAAAGAGAAAGTCTGAGTAAGAGCCAAGTGACAACTAGTCTTGAAAAAATTATTTATGAACAAAATAGATTAAATGAATTGGTAGAAAAAATACTGTTGGTTAGCACAATAGATGAAATGAAAAATGACATGAATTTAAAACCAGTATCTTTTTATAATATTATAAATCAAGTAATTGGTGAAAACGAAAATTCCCATGTAATTAATAATACTGTTGCTGAAGATTTAATATTTAGTGGAGACGACTTTTATCTGATTTCTTTATTTCAAAACCTTCTAGACAATGCTCAAAAGTATTCACCAGATGGCTCAGAAATAAATATTTATTCAGAAAGTAATTCCAGTAAAATTATTATAAGTGTTTCTGATAAAGGATTAGGTATTGCTGAAGATGAAAAATCAAAAATATTTGATAGGTTTTATAGAATAGAAGATGAAGAAACCAGATCATCTAAAGGTGCTGGATTAGGTTTATTTTTAGTGAATCAAATTGTAAAAATGCATGGGGGAAAGATTATTTGCAAAAATAATACTCCTAAGGGCAGTATCTTTGAATTACACTTTAAAAAATAATATGAATAAAAAAGCAGGATTAATTATCCTTGATGGTTGGGGGATTGGAGCTAAAGACGAATCAGATGGAGTTTTCATGGCAAAAACTCCTTTTTTTGACAACTTAATTAATAAATATCCCAATGCCCATTTAAAAACATTTGGAAAAGATGTTGGCTTACCTGATGGTCAAATGGGAAACTCAGAAGTTGGGCATTTAAATATTGGTGCTGGAAGAATAGTATATCAAGATCTTTTAAGAATAAATAATTCAATTGAAGATGGTAGTTTTTTCAAAACCCCACAGCTATTAAAAGCAATTCAAACTGCAACTAAGAATAACTCAGCTATTCATTTGATGGGTCTAGTATCCAGCGGTGGAGTACATTCCTCACTAGATCATTTATTGTCGTTGTGTTCCATTTTAAAGGAAAAATTTTCTGGTAGAGTTTATATTCATGGGTTTTCCGACGGAAGAGACTGTGGTCCAAATACTGGAATTGATTCCTTTGAAAAGCTTCATCACCATATTCATAATACAAATATTGTATTGTCTTCCATTATTGGAAGATATTACGCGATGGATAGAGATCAAAGATGGGAGAGAATAAAAAAAGCATATGATCTTTTAGTAGATGGAATTGGAGAAATAAAAGAGGATTATTCTACAGCATTTAAAGAAAGTTATTCTAATGAGATCACAGATGAATTTTTGGAGCCAGTAAAAATTAAAAATAAGCAGGGAACTATTCTAGACAATGATTTGGTTATATGTTTTAATTTTAGAACCGATAGGTGCAGACAAATTACTACAGCATTAACCCAAAACAACTTTTCAGAATTTGGAATGGAAATTAAACCACTTCATTTCTACACGATGACAAATTATGATAGAACATTTAAAAATGTGGAAGTAATTTACGAAAAGGACAATCTTCCGATGACCCTAGGAGAGGTTTTAAGTAATAATAATAAAAAACAATTAAGAATTGCAGAAACAGAAAAATACCCGCATGTTACTTATTTTTTCAGTGGCGGAAGAGAAAAAGAGTTTGACGGAGAGTCTAGAATTGTTGTAAGCTCTCCAAAGGTAGCTACATATGACCTTCAACCTGAAATGAGTGCTGAAAAAGTTACTTCTAAAGCTGTAGACTTTTTGAAGGAAAAAACACCTGACTTTTTGTGTTTGAATTTTGCAAATCCTGATATGGTAGGACATACAGGAGTAACAAAAGCAATTGTAAAAGCATGTGAAACTGTAGACAATTGTCTCGAAAAGCTTGTCAAATGTCTAACGGAGTTAGATTATTCAATTATTATAATTTCAGATCATGGGAATGCTGATAAAATGAAAAATAAAGATGGTTCAGCACATACTGCCCATACAGTTAATATGGTCCCTGTAATTGTATTGGATCAAAATGTTAAAGTTGTTGAAAATGGAAAACTTGCGGACATAGCACCATCAATTTTAAAATTAATGGAGATAAATAAACCAAAAGAAATGTCTGGTGAGAGTATTATCTAATTAACCGTACTTTCCCACTAATTCCTTCCTTCTCCGAGTTAATTTTTTCGTAATCATATTTTGTAGATTTTGGGTCAATTAAATAATAGTAGATACCTTCTTTTAGTTCTTGTCCCGATTTGTAGTGGGTGCCACTCCAATCATTTTGATAGTTTGAATTTTCATATACTAATTCACCCCATCTGTTAAAAATTAAAACATGTGGATTTGGATATTGATTTAAATTAATAGGGACAAAAAAGTCATTTATTCCGTCGTTATTAGGTGTAAAAACATTGATATTTTCTATCGGGCACTGCACCCAAACTTTACAACTATCGAAAATTTCTTTGTTACACCTGTCAGTAACATTAATAAAAATAAAATCAGTGGAGTCCATAGAAACTTCCATTGAGTCTAATTCACTTCCGTCTGACCAGTTAATAGATATTGGCTCAAGCCCACCAGATAAATTACTATTTATGGTAATTACCTCACCTAATTGATCACAAAAATTCAAACTATCAGGGATGGAAACGTTAAGTGGTGTATAATCGCTGATGTATAAAGTAGCTCTAGAAGTATCTAATTGACCAGAACATTTTTCGTAATAAACGGTTAGAACTACAGTTTCAGTAGCTTCAAATATACTATCAAGAACAGGATTAATAAATAAAGTATCTCTTAGTTGTCCGCCTGGAATTGTTAAACTGTCTGGAATATAATCATAATCTTGACCAATAGTTGCAGTTCCTAGGAAGTCAAAATAAAGTGTAAAATCTCCAATCGTATCCTGCCTTTCAAAATTAAAAAATGCTGAATTACATCCTTCATATAAGATGGTATCACTATTGGAAATTCCACTTGATAGTTCAATACTTCCATTAGACGAGAAGCTTCCAGCTTCTAAAAAAACCCAAGAATCTAGGCTTGTGTCAGAGCCATCTGCAATTGCCAGTCTAATATGGTAGGTTTCTCCACATTGCACCACTACATTTGCTTGAAACTTTTGAGTAAATCCATTACAAGATAATGTTTGAAAAACATTGGAATTGTTGATATAATAATTGCTATTAATTATATTATTTATAGAACTTATTGTTATAGGCAATGGTGGGTTTGTATTTGGTACAGTTGCAATATTTATAGATCCATTTGGGAACCCAGTTGGAGCTGAGTAGGGGCCTGTAATTCCTGGACCTGAAATAAAAAACCCAAAAACATCGTTGTACTGACTATTTACCCAGGTGAGATATTCATTGGAGCCAAAAATATAATTAAATGTCAGAGAATCAGAGTTAGGTATAAAATCAAACTCCAGTAGCGCGACATCAAAAATGCCTGATACTGAGAACGATTGACCAATTAGTCCAGGCACACTATTTGCAACATTTAAAAGGTCAGGATCAGTCACATTATTTACAGGCATATTTAAAAACCCATTAAAATTAGGATCTAAAGCATTTATATCACCTGTTGACATCACTATACCACTATCCATATTCAAATTAGTATTCAAGGCATTGAAAAACCCAATTTGTATTGCGTCTCCCATAAAAGAATGGTTTGCAGAACTTACTCCACCCCCTAGTAAAATATTATCTACTAATGAAATTGCCGTATTGAATGGAGCTGAATTATCTACTTCAATCTGACTATAAAAGTTTTGGTAAAAGCAAAATAAAAAAGATAAGATGAAAATTTTTCTCCGCACTTTAGAACTATTAATTTTCTCTAAAGTTAATAATCTATAAAATATCCTTAGACATTCTAAGGGTAAGGAAATAAATCTTTAACTTGATTTATATTAATTTAAGCTTCTAAAATCTAATTATTATGACTCAAGAATATATTAATAAAAATAAAAATAGATTTTTAAATGAGTTATTCGAATTCATTAAAATTCCATCCGTTAGTGCGGACATGAAATTTAAAGATGATGTCCTCAAAGCAGCTAGTTTTTTGGAGAATAATCTTAATCAAATTGGGGCTGATAATGTCCAAATATTTCCTACAGATGGGCATCCAATTATCTATGCAGAAAAGATTGTTGACCCAAGTTTTCCTACAGTTTTGGTATATGGTCATTACGATGTTCAACCTGCAGATCCTTATGAATTATGGGATTCAGATCCTTTCGAACCAGTGGTTAAAAAAACCAAGATACATCCAGAAGGTGCTGTATTTGCGAGAGGAGCCTGCGATGACAAGGGTCAAATGTTTATGCATTTAAAAGCATTTGAAGCAATGTATAAATCCGGCGAACTTTCGTGTAATGTTAAGTTCATGTTTGAGGGAGAAGAAGAAGTAGGATCTTCTAACCTAGAAAAGTTTGTTCGTTCTAATGTTGAACTTTTAAAAGCAGATGTTGTTCTGGTTTCAGATACTGGGATTATAAATAATACTACACCATCTATATGTGTTGGGCTGAGAGGGTTAAGTTATGTAGAGGTGGAGGTGACAGGGCCAAATAGAGACCTGCATTCTGGGATTTATGGAGGAGCTGTTGCAAACCCAATTAATGTATTGTCTAAAATGATTGCTTCATTACATAATGAAAATGGGACAATTAATATACCTGGCTTTTATAAAGATGTTGTTGAGGTGAGTAATTTGGACAGAAAAGAAATGGCCAAAGCCCCTTTTAATTTGTCTGAATATATGTTAGATCTATCTATTTCCAATGTTCATGGAGAAGATGGATTTACTACCAATGAAAGAAATTCTATACGGCCAACTTTAGATGTAAATGGTATTTGGGGAGGTTATATTGGTCAAGGAGCTAAAACTGTATTGCCCTCTAAAGCGCATGCAAAAATTTCCATGAGACTAGTACCTAACCAAAGTTCAGATAAGATCACTGATTTATTTGAAAGTCATTTTAAGAAAATTGCCCCTGAATATGTAAAGGTTAAAGTAACTCCTCATCATGGTGGAGAAGGGGTAGTTATTCCTACAGACTTTCCTGCATATTTAGCTGCTAAAAATGCAATGAAAACAACTTTTGGAAAAACACCAATCCCTGTACGAAGCGGAGGAAGTATACCAATAGTTCCAATGTTTGAAGAAGTTTTAGGATTGAAAACAATACTACTTGGTTTCGGGTTAGATTCTGATGTTATCCATTCTCCAAATGAACACTTTGGATTATTTAATTTTTATAAGGGAATTGAAACAATCCCACATTTTTACAAAAATTATGCAGATTTGATGTTATAAGAAATGAGAATATTTTCAATTGTTATATTGGGGTTTTTAGTTTCATCTTGTTCTTTATATAAGCCTCTTGAATTTAAGGGGATAGAGGATTATTCATTTTCAGAAGTCGATGGTTGTAATCCTATTTGTGTTGAATTAAGTTTCTTCAATCCTAACCCTTATAATATAGTCTTAAAGTCGGCTAATGTCAAAGGAGCACTGGGTAAAGAAGATATAGGATTTTTGGAAATTTCAGATTCCTACTTGCTTAAAAAAAGTGGTATATCTAAGATTAACTTATCTTTTTCTACAGAAATTAAAAGTTTTATCCCCGTAGTTTCAGGTTTTTTTAGCTATATCACTGGAAATGAAGTTACACTTCTAATTGATGGAACTCTAAAGGTGAAAGCATTGGGGGTCTCGAAAAAAATTAATATAAATGAATCTTTAAGTGTAAAGTATTAGCTTTTTACTACGTAAAAACATTACGTAGTTATTTCACATCTTCGTTTTGTATTAAAAAATTTAAAAATGAAAACAAAGATATATCCCAAAGTCACCTTTCAAGTAAATTATATTATTTATGAGAAAAATGATACAGCTATATTACTTGACGGGGCAGTTAGAATAAATAATAAAAACTATTATACTTCTATCCCAATAGACCTTGTTAGGTTTAGCCATTTATGTGAAAAAATAATTGGTTTCCAAAAAACCAACTTTTTGTGGAAAAAGCTGATTGGGGATAATGATCAGGTGTGTGAAATTGTCCCAAAAAACCATCTAGGTGAGGACTTAATTTTTTCTACCAACGAAACATTTATATATCAATATTTATTTCAATTAAAAACAGCATAATATGAAAACATTAGCAATTTCTGAAAATACATATGTAATTCTACCTAAAATGGGGATTATGACGCATTTAGTAGAACTTACAAGACATGATTATATATACGTGAAAGACTCCCTTAAAATTAATGATATTCTAACTATAGAGTCTGATAAAAGTAGATTTTGGGAAGAGAGTTCTTTAGCTATATATCACAAAGGATTTAAACTTGGATATTTAAACAATTCTATAAATAAAGTAGTTCAAAAAATGATCAATAAATTTGGATACGTACAAGTTGTTTTGAAAAACAAACCCAAAGGGAATAACCCTTTTGATGGGTTAGATGTTTTAATTGAGATTGGTTAATTATTTTGACAACCATACACCAGGGTTGACAGTATTTAATCCCTCATCTAAAATTCTCCAAATCTCAAAATGAGCTTCTGAAATACCAGATTCTTTAGCAAGCAGTATTCCCACCTTATCTTTGGTTTTAATGAGATCTCCTTTTTTTACATAAACCTCTTGTAAATTAGCATAAACAGTCCTGTATTCTCCGTGGCTCACCATAACCACTCTTCCAGCTCCTGGAATTATAAGAACACTTGTTACTTTCCCTCCAAAAACAGCTCGAACATTTGCATTTTTAGATGTAGTAATATCAATCCCATTATTATAAACCGTTGCTGTGCTTACTAAGTGATGTTGATGCATCCCATATCTACTGGTAATTTCACCCTTTTCAACGGGCCATATTAACCTTCCTTTATTATTACTAAAATTTTTTGAAAGTGCTTTTCCTTCTTTAGAAGAATCAAATTTTGATTTTTTCAATTTCTCTAAAGCTCTTATTTCTTTTTCAATAGCTTTTTTAACAGCTTTTGCAATTTCTTTTCTTTTTAAATTGTTTTTTTCTAAGTCTTTAGCCAGATTTTTTTCATTAGTTTTAATTTTTTCTAATGAAATTATTTGAATATTTTTATCAGCTTGGTAATCTTTCTTTTCTTGTTTTTTGTTTTCTAATAGAGATTTTTTTCTTTTAATTTCTTCGAAATATTCTCTTTTTTTAATTTCTAGATTAATTTGTGTTTTTTTAATTCTATCAATTTGTTTTAAACGGTAGTCTTTATAATACTGAATATATTTCATTCTGTGAAAAGCTTCAGAAAATGTAGAGGAGGAAATTATATAGAGAAATTTATAGTTAGGATCTCTGTTCTTAAAAGCATATAAAATCATTTTTCTATATTCCTCTTTCAAGATTTTATCTGTATTAGTTAAAGAGTTAATTTGCCTATTAATTTCCTTTATTTTATCATCCATTTTCCTGAGTTGGAAAGTGTAATTATCAATTAGTCTTTGTCTATATTGAATTTGTTTGTTGACTATATTTATTTCACTAAGAGTAAGTTTTTTTGTTGCTCTAGTTTGGTTTATTAGTTCTTTTGTGTGCTCAATTTTTTCTAATAATTTTTTTTCTTGTCTTTTCAGTAAATCACTTTTCTTTTGACCATAAAATAAATAAGGAACTAGTAAAGCCCCCAATATTAAAATATATTTTATTTTTCTAATCATTAAATTTTATAGACTGGTAATTATTGTCAATAACTTTAAAAGGAAATTTTTGAGGCAAGTCAAACTTTATATTTTTATAGTCAATTAAAAGATTATATGTTAACTCTATGTTGCTAATTATAAGTTCAATACCCATAGGAAAGTATTGATTATTTATTTTCTCCCAGTTTTTATAGGTGATGTTGATTTCAGAATTGGATGAAGGAAAAATTATATTTATCCTCTTACATTTATAAGTAAATGGATCAATCCACCATTGAAAAAAATAATTTGCTAATTTTTTAGTTTTGTTATTTGCAATTCTTTTTGTTTTTCTTTTTCTGTGGGAAAGTAAATGGTACTCATTATTTTTTACTTGTAGAATAAATTTATCTTCTAAATGCTTAAGATAAGATCTGCCCATTAATAAATCTTCAATTAGAGCATATGGAATAGATAAATTCAAATCGCTCTCTATACTATCAATAGAACCCTTGAAAAATAATTTTTCCGGATATTCGATGACCATTTTTACAGAATCTTTCTTGAATTCTCCTCTAAACATTCTTTTTTTAAATTTAGAAATGTTGAGCCAAATTAAACTGTCTGCTTTAGATCTAATATTTAGATCTAGTTCTTGTGGGGCCTCATCATTAATAGTTATTAAAGCATTTCCTCGAGCTCTTAACCATTGAATATCTAGCTCATATTCTTTTATTGAATCTAAAAGCTTTTTTTCATGCAAAACTTTTACCACTTTTCCTTCCTCTATATTTTTAATCATGTTACAAGAGGCAGAAACAAGCACAGTTAAAAACCCTACTAAAATATTATTCAATAAATTTATTTTCATTTATTTTTTTAATTAATTCTTTTGAATATTCACCAGTTGCTTTTGCTTTTTCCCAAAAAGTAATAGCTTTTTTCTTTTTATCTAATTTATAAAGAACATCTCCATAATGTTCTAATATTTCACCAGACTTTTCCCCGTCTTTTATAACCGTATTAAATAAAATTTGTTCAGCTTCTTCATATTCTCCTATTTGGAACATTACCCATCCATAAGTGTCAGTATATGTGGTATTATCAGGAAACTTATCTACTACTTTTAATATTAATTCTTTTGCTCTCTCGAGATTGACTTTTTCTAGAGCCAAATAATAACTGTAATTATTTAATAGGATAATATTTTCAGGATTTAAAGCTAAAGACATTTCATAATAATCAAATGCTATTTTGAATTTTTTTATTCCATAATAAGAATCGCCAATTTGTTGATTAAAATCACTTTCTAAAAATGAGTTATTGAAAACCAAATTCTTTCCTTTTTCAAGATGTTGAATAGCACTTTCAAATTTATTTTTTTGGTTCAAAGCAATTCCTAAAGCTAGATAAAGAAATGGCTGATTTGGATGACTTTCTATTGCGTTTTTTGAGTCTTTGATAGTCTCTTCTAACTTGTTTCTTGAAAGAGTCGAAGAAATCAGCTGAGTCCAAGCTTCAAATGGAAGAGGATTAATTTTTAAAGATTCTCTAATATAGAAGCATGCAGTATCTTCTTTTCTTTGATGCATTTTTAAATTCCCTAGAAGAAGCAACACCTCACTACTTTGGAAGTCTAATTTTAGATAACTTTCTGATAGTTTACAAATCTGATCAAGGCTGTAAGGGCTTTTCTCATCGTAAGAAATTTGAAGAAGCATTTGTTTTTTTAAATTATTTTCAACTTCTAAGGATTCCATAACATATAGAAGTTCTTGATAAGCTTTAATAATTTCTCTATTTTTATAATAGTAATGAAATAATGAAAGTCTAACTAGGCCATTTGTGGAATCGATAAACATCATTTTTTCCAATAAATGTTTTGATTCTTTAGGCTTCTTAATGTTTTGATAGTATTCTGATAATAGCCCTAACCCTCTTATGTTTTCTGGACTAAAAGCAATTAATTTTCTAAGTTCATTTATTGCATTCTTTTTATCTTTTAGGAAAACATAAATTTGGTGTTTTTGTATTGATAAATCTTCACTAACCCCAATTATCTCTTCTATTTTATTGAGAACTTTTAAAGCCTTTTTATACTTTCCTCCATTTAAAAGTTCTTCATTTAAAGAAAATAAGTAAGATATCTTTTCAGGTTTTATTTCAATTAACTTGGAAAAGATTTCAGCACTTTTTTTATGGTTCGCATTTTCTTTATATACCAATGCTAAATTGGCTAGATACCATTCATTTCCTGGGTCAATTGTAACTGCAGTATTTGCAAATCTCAAGGCCTTTTGAGGTTGATTAAGTGTTAAATAAATTCCAGAAAGCTCAAAATTAACAACACCGCTTTTTGGATTTATCTCAAGACATTTTTTATATAAGGAATCTGCCGAATTTAAATCTCCGCTAACTTTTGCACCTGTTGCATCAATAAGATATTTCACAAATGTCCTATCATCCGAGATATTACCTTCTTGAGAACTTACTTTTTGAGTAAAAAATAGTGCTAATAAAAAGCAGATAATTCTTAAGTTTTTAATCATGAATTTTATAGAAAAATTATTTTTTACCTGTGCTCCCAAATCCATCTTCACCTCTTTGACTAACCGAAATTTCTGATGCTTCAGTAAAGTTTGGAACTTCGTATTTTGATAAAACTATTTGAGCTATTCTATCTCCATTATTTATTTCAAAATTTTCGTTAGAAAGATTTAACAAAAGTACCCCAATTTCACCTCTATAGTCAGAATCAATAGTTCCAGGGCTATTAATTACTGTAATTCCATTTTTAAAAGCAAGTCCGCTTCTTGGTCTTATTTGTACTTCATAACCAAAGGGGATTTCCATTCTAAGCCCAGTCGAAATTAATTTTCTTTCCATTGGTTTTAAGATTATTTTATTTTCAATAAAAGCTCTTATATCTGCACCTGCTGCACCTTCTGTAGCAATGCTAGGGGTTTTGTTATTAGAATTATTTACAATTTTTATAGAGATCATTGGTGGCTTATTTTTTAATTAATCATTTTTTTAGGTCTTTCCACAAAATATACTAAAACTACATAGCAAGCTAAAAGAAAGACATGAAAACCATATTGTTTGATACTGTAATTAGTAGAAACATCAAAGTCTAAACTCAGCCAGTAAATTAACCCTCCAACCATAAAATAAAGAATTATTTTTCTAAGGTCGTAAGGAACTTTATAATGGAAATTCCCCAATAAATAGCTAATAACCATCATAGAGCCATAACAAACTAAAGTTGCATAGGCCGAAGCTTCATATCCATATTTAGGAATGAATAGAAAGTTAATTGCAAGGGTTATTAAAACACCAATAATTGAAATAATTGCTCCATAAATTGTTTTTTCAGATAGTTTATACCAAATAGATAAGCTAGTGTAAATACCCAAACAAATATTGGCCACGAGTAAAATCGGAACTACTTTAAGGCCACTCCAATATTCTGGGTTGGGAATAAAGTATTTAAATAGATGTAAAAACAGAGTCATCACTAAAAAAGTGAAAACAAGTACAATAATAAAATAATTCATGACTTTAACCAGTGTATCTTTGGAGTTTTTACTAGCTTCATTTTTAAAAAAGAAAGGCTCAGAAGCATACCTAAATGCCTGAATAAACATGCTAACTATCATTGTTATTTTATAATTAGCTCCATAAATTCCGTTTTGGGAAAGTGCCATAGACAATGCTTGAGAACTATTTTTTGCATCACCATTTTCTAAATATTGATTGAATAGAATAGATTTAAGCATTGCTCTATCTAAAGTCTCATTTACAACATAAGCTAGGCCCACTAAAAGCATTGGAGCAGCATAGCTAATCATTTCTTTAAGGACAGAAAAGTTAAAAGGCCCCTTAAAACTCATTATTGGCATTAAAACACCGAACTTAATTATACTTGCAAAAAGATTAGAAATAAATACATAACCAACTCCAATTTCAGGGTTATAAAGATTTTCAGTAATCCAGTTTTGATACCCATTTTCATAAGCTTCTTTACAATAAATAAGAAAAAACAAGTTTAGAAAAATATTTACACCAACATTAAGAAGATTTACAAGAGCAAATTTCTTTGCTTTTTCTTGAAGTCTCAACTTTGCTAAAGGGATAGATGAAACAGCATCTAAACTCACAATTAAACTAAACCAAATAATATATTCTTTATGGTTAGGATATTTTAGCCAATCTGCGATATTTTGAGAGAATATAGTGGCCATGGCCACAAAAATTGCTGAGGAGGTAATTAAGGAATATAAAGTATTGGAATATATATTTATTTTTCCTTTCTTATTGGTTGTTGAGAATCTGAAAAATGCAGTCTCCATTCCATAAGTAAGAAAAATAACTAAAAATGCTACATAAGCATACAATTCAGTAATTATACCATATTGTTCATTTGAGAATTGAAGTGCATAAAGTGGGGTTAATAAAAAGTTTAAAAATCTCCCAATGATACTGCTTGTGCCGTAAATTGCTGTTTGATTAATTAATTTTCTAATTGAACTCAATTTTAAAAATTAGGTTTTCTCTTTTCTAAAAACGCACTGGTTCCTTCAATAAAATCATCAGTTCCAAAACAACTGCCAAAAGAATTTATTTCCACTTCAAATCCATTTAAACTCGAATCAAACCCTGCATTTATGGATTTAATGGCAGCAGAAATTGCATTTGATGAATTTTTAGCAATTTGATGAGCCAATTCTTTGCATTTTGAAATTAAGTCTTCTGATTCAAAAACATTATTTACCAACCGATAATTAAGCGCCTGATTCGCGTCAATTATTCTTCCAGTTGTAATCATCTCCAAGGCCTTACCTTTTCCAACTAATTGAGCCAGTCTTTGAGTTCCTCCATAACCCGGAATGATCCCTAAACTAACTTCGGGCAATCCCATTTTAGCATAATTAGATGCTAGTCTAATATGACAAGCCATTGCTAGTTCCAGTCCACCTCCCAAGGCAAATCCATTGATTGCTGCAATAACTGGCTTAGGGAAGTTTTCAATAAAATCAAATAATTTCTTCTGCCCGTTTTTTGCAAGACTTTTTCCTTCTTCTCTATTAAATTTTGCAAATTCTTTGATATCTGCTCCTGCAACAAAAGCCTTTTCTCCTGAACCAGTTATAATTACAGATTTTACATTCTTGTCCGTTTTTATTTTTTTAAGCTCTTGATTTAGATTGTTAATAAGTTGGTGATTTAGCGCATTGAGTTGCTTTGGTCTATTTAAAGTAAGTAGTGCAATACTATTTTCAATTTTTACAAGTAGGTTATGTGCTTCCATAATAAGATTATATATAAAAATAGGATATATTAACTTATAATTTGTAAAATAGGAATTCTTTTAGAGCAGCCCTTTTATTTTTTGCTTAAAAACTTTNTTTTTAGTAAGTGAATAACCCAAATACCCAACCAATAAATGGAAATAAGAATAATAGATTCTTTAAAAATATTCCAAGCTAAGCTGCCAAAAAAACCAGTCACAAAAATTATTTGATAGCTTTTAAAGATAATTATTAGTAAAGAAAATAAGAGATTCAAATAAAGTTGTTTTTTATTCAAGCTAAGATAATTATTGAATATAAATTACTTTTTCAGTAGTGGTCATTTCTACAATATTTATAACACCCATAAAGACCCCATTAACTTCAACATCTAAAACAGCAAANCCGCCCTGGCCATCTTTGTATTCATCGCTGAAGTCAAAGCTGGCAGTTCCATTACTCAAAGTATTTTTAACAATATCATATTTTGGATCATTAGCACCATTTGAATTATCAAAAAATAGACGAACACTTATGTTTTCAATTGGATTATTTGTATTGTTATCCAAAACTCTAATTATNGCAATNGTTTGATNTGGCTTATAGCAGGAGTTAAAAGATGNAAAACAAATTAATATACTTGAAATTATAAAAATCCTATAATATGTTTTTAGTAAATCCATTTATTTGTAACGTCTTTGATGAATTTAAATTTAATATAATATTAAAATATTTTAGATTAATATATACTATTGTCTTACTTTGCAATATAGAAAAAATACAGGATTTAAATGTTTACAGCTTTTAGAAATATATTTTTTGGATTTATAGCCTTTCTATTTTTTAGTTGTTCGGTTTTTAAGCCAAAGAATTCTGTTCCTAATGAAACTAGGATTGAAATAGTTACTTCTGAAGGGACATTAATTCTAAAGCTATACAATGAAACTCCACTACANAGAGATAATTTTAAAAAATTAGTAGAGAGTAAGTTTTATGATGGAATAAAATTTCATAGAGTTATTAATGGGTTTATGGCTCAAGCAGGAGATCCCAATTCTAAGAAAGATGATTTTAAAGGCCAACTAGGTCAAAACAGTGAAGGAGAAACAATTCCTGCAGAAATCAATCCAATGTTATTTCATAAGAAAGGTGCTTTNGCTGCAGCCAGAATGGGGGATAACGTCAATCCGGAAAAAAAATCTAGNGGAAGTCAATTTTATATTGTACAAGGCAGAAAANTTTCCTTGCAACAACTGACNCAANTGGAAAATAGAATTAATCAGANAGAAAANAACTACCAACATACTGAAAATAATTTTCATTTTTCAGACACTGCAAAAAAAGTTTATCAAGAAATTGGAGGAACTCCCTTTTTAGATAATGGTTATACCGTTTTTGGAGAAGTTACCCAAGGAATAGAAATAATCGATAAAATTTGTTCTGTTAAAACAGCTACAGGAGATCGACCAATATCTGCAGTTACAATTTTATCAGCTAGAATTATTAAATAATATGTTTGAAGACATTAATAAGATTAATCAAGAAGTTGAAAAATTTCAAAGCAATTCACCTGAAGAACTNGAGAAGTTTAGGATTGCATACCTAGGGAAGAAAGGAAAAGTAACTTTATTATTTAGCGCTTTTAANGGNATTCCTATAGANCAAAAAAAAGAATTTGGAAAACAATTAAACATATTAAAAAACAATTGTCAAGAAAAGATAAAAAGTTTAAAATCAAAATTATCTAATAACTCAAATAGTAGNAAATCCAATAATGATTATACTATTCCAGGACAACCTATGAATTTTGGTTCTAGGCATCCAATTACTTTAATTAGAGATAGGATAATAAATATCTTTTCCCAAATTGGATTTTCAATCTCNGAGGGCCCAGAAATTGAAGATGATTGGCATAATTTTACAGCTCTTAATTTTCCAAAGGAACACCCCGCAAGAGACATGCAGGATACNTTTTTTATCCAAGACGATATTGCTTTAAGAACTCACACCTCTTCAGTCCAAGTAAGAGTTATGGAAAATANCCAACCGCCAATAAGAACTATTTCACCAGGAAGAGTCTATAGAAATGAAGCAATTTCAGCAAGAGCACATTGTTTTTTTCATCAGATCGAAGGTCTTTATATTGACAAAAATGTTTCTTTTGCAGACATGAAAAAAACACTTTTATATTTTACTAAATCCATGTTTGGAAATGAGGCAAAAATTAGACTTAGACCGTCTTATTTTCCATTTACTGAACCTTCTGCTGAAGTAGATGTTTCTTGTGCGATTTGTAATGGAAATGGTTGTAATGTCTGTAAATATTCAGGATGGTTAGAAATTATGGGTTGTGGGATGGTAGACCCTAATGTTTTAGAAAATTGTAATATTGATCCAGATATTTACAGTGGATATGCATTNGGGATGGGAGTGGAACGAATTGCTCAATTAATTTACCAAGTAAATGACTTAAGNCTATATTCTGAAAATGATTGGAGATTCTTAAAACAATTTAGTTCCGAAACTTTTTAGAATTCATTTTTGTGTTCCCAATTGTTGTTTTTCATTGATAATAGACAACATTTTAATAACTCAATACAACTTTCAATATCTTCTTTGTGAACCATTTCTATAACCTGATGAATATGNCTTGTTGGGATTGAAAACGCTCCNGCAATAGATCCGCCAGGTGTCATTCTTTGAATACTGGCTGTGTCAGTTCCNCCAGCTGTAAGTATTTCATTCTGCCAAGATATTTTATTTTTAGTTGCTGTTTTTTTCATGAATTCTACCATCCTAGAATCGCAAATTGTACTACCATCCATAATTTTTATTCCTACACCACTACCTAAAGAAGTGATTTTCTCATGTTCACTTGCCCCAGGGACATCATAAGCAATAGTAGTATCTATGCCGAATCCAAAATCTGGTTTTATTTTTTGAGTAGCAACTTGTGCTCCTCTTAANCCTACTTCTTCTTGAACAGTAAAAACAGCATAAGTATCAAAATCTGGTTTTTCCAATTTTTTTAATGTTTCAATAAGAATNAAAACAGCAACTCTATTGTCTAAACTTTTACAATTTATACAGTCTCCCATTTCTATAAGAGCTCTCTCTCTNGTTACAGAATTTCCGACTGAAATTATTTTCTCTACTTCTTTTAACTCTAAACCCAAATCTATGTAGTAGTCATTAATTTTTGGAACTCTATTTTTTTCTTCAGATGTCATCACATGAATNGGTTTAGATCCCATAACTCCAATTACATCTTTTTCCCCGTGAACAATTACCCTTTGAGAAGTCAAAGTTTTTGGATCAAAACCACCAAGGGGATGAAATTTTAAGAATCCTTTTTTGTCAATATGTGTTACGATAAACCCAATTTCATCCATATGAGCTCCAATCATAACTGATTTAGAGGAGTTAAAACCTTTTTTCAAAGCAATAACATTTCCCATATTNTCAATTTCTAGATGGTCAACATGGTTTTTTATTTCTTTTAAAACTAAATTTCTAACTCTATTTTCAAAACCAGGAGCCCCTGCCGTTTCGCAAATTTCTTTAAGTAAACTAATATTGATCATGAGTTAATCTATATAACTTAGTTTTAACATGTTTGTTTTACCATTTTCCAGAAGAGGAATACTTGCGGTATTGATAATTAAATCTCCACTTTCTGCATAATTTTCTGTTTTTANTAGATGCGTTATNTCTGCAATGGTGTGGTCTGTACTTATTGTCTTATTGTAATAAAAAGTGCTNACTCCCCATACTAGAGATAAGGTACTTAATAGTTTTTTATTACTAGAAAATACAAATATTTCAGATTTTGGTCTTTGACTTGAAATCTTGTAAGCAGTATACCCTGAATGTGTCATTGTAATAATTGCTTTTGCTTCTACTCGCTGAGCCAATCTACAGACATTAAAACATATTGAGTCNGTAATAAATCGTTCGTTATTCTTTTTAGGTAGAGTTTCTTTCACATAAATATTGTTAAAATTATTTTCTACTTCAATGATAATCCTAGACATTATTTTAATTACTTCAATAGGATGTTTCCCAACAGAAGTTTCTCCACTTAGCATGACTGCATCTGCGCCATCCATAACGGCATTTGCTACGTCATTAACTTCAGCCCTATTNGGTGTAATATTATCCATCATACTTTCCATCATTTGGGTTGCAATAATTACTGGTTTTCCTAAATCTTGTGCCATAGANACAATCTTTTTTTGTATTAAAGGAACCGATTCAAGAGGAATTTCTATTCCTAAATCTCCTCTAGCAACCATTACAGCATCAGTCTCAACCAATATCCCATGAAGATCATTTACTGCTTCAGGCTTTTCAATCTTTGCAATTATCTTTGCATCTCCGTTGTGACTATTTATTAAATGTCTAAGCTCAATAACTTCTCTTGNAGATCTTACAAAAGAAAACCCAATCCAGTCTACTTTNTGATCTAAAGCTACTACCAAATCAGCTTTATCTTTTATTGTCAAACTTGAAATACTAATATTAGTATCAGGAAAATTAAGTCCCTTTTTAGAAAATAATAATCCACCCGCAATTACTTTAGTTTTCACTGTGTCTTTCAAATTGGTTTCTACAATTTCTAAATGTATTTTNCCATCATCTATAAGAACTTTTTCTCCTTTTTTTACATCTTTAGGAATTCTATCAATAAATATTTGAGCNGAATTTTTTAAATCTCTTTTTTTAAGAGTAGTTAAAATAAATTCTTGATTATTTTCAAGTAAAAGCCCTTTTTCTGGCATGTCACCTATTCTTATTTTTGGACCTTGCAAATCTGCTAATATTGCAGAATGGGTCCCTAATTGCTCATCCACAGTTCGAATTTTTTTAATTGCTTCAATATGGTCTTGATGAACACCATGAGAAAAGTTAACCCTAAAGACGTTAACTCCTTCCTTAATCATTGCTTTTAATACTTCTTCACTAGACGTTGAAGGGCCAACAGTTGCTACAATTTTTGTTCTTTTACTCATTTTAAAAAATTAAATTTTCTTTGGATTTTAATTGTTCTACTATTACAGAATGTGCTGTTAATATAAATGGAATTTTTCTTAGTTTCTTTAAATAGTAATNGTAGGTTTTTTTTTCATCAGATTTTATTAATAAAAAAAAATCAATGTGAGATTTTTCAGGGATTAACCAACTTCGCTCGCATTTGTTCCCAATTAAAAAATATTCATTTGAATTATCATCATTTACATATGAAAAAATCGGNAAACTTGCANTTGGTCTAGATTTCTTATTAAAGATTAATTCAATATCTTCCCCCGATTTAGAAAGGTTTAAATCTAAGNTACTATTTACCGCCCAACAAAGTCTATAATCTTTCTCATGGCAACAAATACCAAGAAGATTAAAATCATACTCATATTCTTCTTCTAAAAGATGTTTCATTTNAATTGATNTTCCATTAATAAATTAGACACTTCAAAAAGAGTGTCTTCTTGAAACCTTTTAGCCATTAATTGAATACCAAAAGGAAGATTATTGCTATGGGTTCCAACAGGCAAAGAAATTGCTGGAGCACCAATTATATTAGCATGAACAGTAAATATATCTTGTAAATACATTTTAATTGGGTCTTTAATTTCACCAATATTAAAAGCTGTNGAAGGAGCNGTAGGAAGAATAAGAACATCATTATTTTTCAGCATTTCTTCAGTTTTAGTTTTAATTATTCTTCGNACTTTTTGAGCCTTTGTAAAATATGCATCGTAATANCCAGAGCTAAGAACAAAATTTCCAAGCATAATACGTCTTTTAACTTCTATTCCAAACCCTTCAGATCTTGAATTTTCATAGTTAGAATTTATATCTACGGCATTGTTCGTCCTAAAACCATAATTTGTACCATCGTATCTAGCTAAATTAGAGCTTGCTTCAGCAGTGGTTAGAATATAATAAGTTGGCACCAAATATTTTAAAAAAGGAAAATTTAAAATTTCTATTTTGTGCCCATCCTCTTTTAAACTTTCAATCACAGACATTAATTTATTCTTGATTTCGATATCTAANCCTTTAAATTTCAAATATTCATCAGGTATCCCAAAGTTGAATTTTTTATTAGATAGTTTAATTTTTTTACTGTTAGGTTGCTTTGAAGAAACAGTACTATCAAATTTATCACTTCCACTCATNACATGAATGAAAATATTTGCATCTTGAATTGTTTTAGAAAAAACACCAATTTGATCAAAACTTGAACCATATGCTATTAATCCATTTCTCGAAATTCTGCCATAAGTAGGTTTCATCCCAATTACTCCACAAAAAGAAGCAGGCTGTCTAATAGACCCTCCAGTATCAGATCCTAAAGCTATATTACAGAGCCCNTCTGCTACAGAAGCAGCCGAACCGCCAGAAGATCCTCCAGGAACTTTTTTTTCATCTTTTGGGTTTTTAACCGGCCCGTAAATACTATTTTCGTTGGAACTTCCCATCGCAAATTCATCGCAATTAAGCCTTCCTAAAATAATAGCATCTTCATTTAGTATTTTTTCAACTGCAGTTGCAGAAAANAAGGATTTAAATCCTTCTAANATCTTAGATGATGCAGTTAAATTATGCTCTTTATAGCAGATATTATCTTTAAGCCCTACAAATGCTCCAGCTAAAAGGCCAAAATTATTACTTATTATTTTTTTTTGTATTTCTTCTGCTTTTGACAGGGCTTCCTCTTCAAANACCTCTAAAAATGCATTACTGGTGGAAGNTTTTATTCTATTAATATATTCTTGGCAGACCTGAACTAAGGAAATTTCCCTTTTAATTATTTTTCCCTGAATGTCTGNTAAAGACTCTGGTATATTCAATTTTTTTAATCTTTATTTTCAGATTCTTCTTCGTTTTTAGTAGCTTCTTTAAATTCTTTAACACCTTTACCTAATCCTCTCATAAGTTCTGGAATTTTCTTCCCTCCAAAAAGTAAAAGCACAACAATTAATATTATAATTATCTGAGGAGGACCTACTATACCTAAAAAAATTGTATTCATTTTAATTANATTTCAATTCAAATTTACAAAATATTTTCATTAATGAGCCATTAACCAATTCTCTCCACTCCCAATTTCTACTTCCAAAGGAACATTGAATTTTACCGCCTCCATCATTTCTTGCTTTACCAGTTTTTCCAAATCTTGTTGTTCATCTTTAACCATGTCTAGTACTAATTCATCATGAACCTGAAGTAATAATTTAGATTCCATTTTTTGAATCAATATTTTTTTATGAATATTTACCATTGCCAGTTTGATTATATCTGCTGCACTTCCTTGAATTGGTGCATTTATTGCATTTCTCTCATCAAAGCCTCTCATTGTTGCATTGCCACTGCTGATATTTGGTAAAAAGCGTTTTCTTTTAAAAATGGTTTCTACATATCCTTTCTCTTTAGCATATGAAATGGTTGAGTCCATATATTCTTTAATCTTCGGAAATTCTAAAAAATAATTATCAATAATTTCTTTTGCTTCAGTTCTTTTAACTCCTAGCCTTTGAGAAAGACCAAAAGCAGAAATCCCATAAATAATTCCAAAATTTACCATTTTCGCTTTACTTCTCATTTCTTGTGAAACATCTTCTAGATTAACATGGAAAATTTTTGAGGCTGTTTCTGCATGAATATCTCGGCCAATAGTAAACGCATTGATCATAGATTCATCTTTGCTTAATCCTGCTATAATCCTTAGTTCAATTTGGGAATAATCTGCACATAGCAAAAGGTGGTTACTATCGGACGAGCAAAATGCTTTTCTTATTTCTTTTCCAAGCTCTGTTCTTATAGGAATATTTTGAAGATTTGGTTTGTTAGAGCTTAATCTTCCTGTTGAAGTTACAGCTTGCATATAATTCGTATGAATTTTATTAGTCACTGGGGAGATCAACTTTGGAAGAGCATCTACATAGGTAGATAGCAGTTTCTTTCTCGTTCTGTAGTTCAAAATATCTGATATAATTGGGTGAACCCCGTTAAGTTTATTTAAAGTTGCCTCATCAGTTTTATACTGGCCAGTTTTAGTTTTTTTTGCTTTTTCATCAAGATTTAATTTGCCAAAAATCACTTCTCCTAGCTGTTTAGGGGAATCAATATTAAATTCTGCCTCACTAAGTTGAAAAATTGATTGCTTTAAATTGGTCAAGCTAATATTTAGCTCTTTAGAAAAGTTACTTAAAGATGCTGTATTTATTTTAATTCCTTGTCTCTCCATGTCGTAAAGCACCTTCATCAGTGGAATTTCAATATTGTAAAAGAGATCTTCTAAATCAAGATTTTTCAGTTCTTTACTTAAGTTTTGATATAGTTGAAAAGTTAGATCAGCATCTTCTGCTGCGTAATTCTTGAGAACATCAATTTCCACCTCTTCCATTTTTTTTGTAGGTTTTGTTTTGCTCCCAATAAGAGATTCAATAGGAATTGGATCGTAATTCAAAATAGTTCTTGAAAGCTGGTCTAGATTGTGTCTCTTTTCAGGGTCAATTAAGTAATGAGCTATCATTGTATCAAAACAAAACTCATTAATTTGAATACCATATTTGAATAGTATTCCGTAATCGTACTTTAGATTGTGTGCAATTTTTATTGTTTTGGAGTGGAAAAATTCTTTATATAAATCTATTAGTGTCTCCTCTTTTGAGAGATCACAGTAAAAAGCAGTGTTCTTGCTAAAAGAAAATGAAATGCCAAGTAATTTTGCTTTGTCAATTTCTAATGAGGTAGTTTCAGTGTCAAACGCGACAGCATCTTTAGAGGATAATTCTTTTATAAAATTTAAATGTTGCTCCCTAGTTTGAATTAATTTGTAGTCTGGTTTTGTAGAACTAAAATCCTGGAGATTTGTTGTTGGTTCAGGTTCATTTTCAGAAGATGCAAATAAATCCATTTGCTTTTCTTGATAAATTGGCTTACCAAGAATTCTTTTTCCTAATTGATTAAATTCTAGCTCTTTGAGAATATCTGTCAAAGCCTTTTCATCAATTTCCTTTCTTTTATAAATGGACTCATTAAATTCCACAGGACAGTCAAGAATAATAGTTGCTAGTTTTTTAGAAATTAACCCTTGATCCGCAAAATTCTCTACATTTTCCTTTTGTTTTCCTTTTAAATCCTGAGTATTTGCCAATAAGTTTTCAATGCTCCCGTAAATGCCAATAAGTTTTTTTGCAGTTTTCTCCCCTATTCCAGGAATCCCAGGGATATTATCTACTGTATCTCCCCAAAGTCCTAAAATATCTATAACTTGTTCAGGATGCTCCACTTCAAATTTCTCACAGACTTCTTTAGGACCAAGAATTTCACTTGGATTCCCACTTCTTCCAGGTTTGTATATAAATATATTTTCACTAACAAGTTGCCCAAAATCTTTGTCGGGAGTCATCATAAAGACCTTAAAGCCCATTTTTTCTGCCTGCTTTGAAAGCGTCCCAATTAAATCATCCGCTTCAAAACCAGAAACCATTTCCACTTGAATATTCATTGCTTTCAGTATTTCAAAAATATAAGGAATCGCTTTTCTTATATCTTCAGGCATCTCTTGTCTGTTGGCCTTATATTCAGTGAAAATTTCTTCTCTATTAGACCCACCAGGGGGGTCAAAGACAACTCCCAAGTGAGTAGGCTCATGATTGTTAATTACTTCTAATAAGCTATTACAAAATCCAAAAATTGCAGAAGTATTTAAGCCTTTCGAGTTTATCCTGGGATTATTAATGAATGCAAAGTGAGCTCTATAGATTAAAGCATATGCATCAAATAAAAAAAGCTTTTTTTCCATTTAATTGTTGTATAAGTAGGTTAAAACAGTTTGTCCAACAGCTTTTAATGTTTGTCGGTCAATAATTTCCATATTGTCTTGATGAGTGTGGTGGAACTTGCCAAAATCAAATCTATTTGTGAATGGACTTATTTCGTAGTGAATTATATCTAAAGTAGGGATTTGAGTTAACTCGTTAATGTAGGTATGGTCGTCAGTAAGTTGAGGAGCAATTTTATTTTTAAAGAAACTCCCATAGCCTAAATACTGTCCAAGTTTCCAGATCTTATTTAGATGATATCCAGCATATATTCTAGAGATTTCTTCTTTTGGAAATATTGCATTTTTTGCTCCTACCATGTCCAATAATATCCCAAAGTTTGGTTTTTGGTAATTTTCAGGAAGATTATAGCTCCAGAATTGAGATCCAAGACACCAAGTATCGTTCATAGCTTGTAAATCTGAAAAACTCGAGTTGTAATTTGGGGCGCCATAATCTTCTACATCAAAGAAGATAATTTCCAAACCAATTTTCAAGCTGTCTTTTTGTATTATTCTTGCTATTTCCAATAAAACACCTACGCCACTTGCACCATCGTTAGCTCCTATTATTGGGCGGTTAATATTTTGAGTATCTCTATCGGCAAACGGTCTTGTATCCCAGTGTGCGCACAACATAATTTTTTTAGAAGAGTTTTTATTGAAGGTCCCAATAATATTTCTTACTGGCAGCTTAGCTCCATTAAATGCAGTAACCTCTCCAACTTGTTGGGAAACTTCAAACCCCAAAGAAGCCAGTTTATTGCAAAGCCAGTCGCCACATTTTACGTGATTTGAGGTGTTGGGCACCCTAGGGCCGAAACTAACTTGTTTNGCAATAAATTGGTAGGCNCTGTCTTCATTAAAGGTTCCTGCTTCCAGCCATTTCTCTANCTTNTTCTNAATTTTCTTTTCNGGCNNTTTGNGATTATNTTCACAAGANANTAAGCCNANCAAGACAANNAATAAAAGNAAAATTCTCTGGATTAAANNCCNCATNTAATAATTATANATNTTCTTTAGCTAAAATAACCAAGTTCNTGANAAAATGCNCTTAAATTCAATTTATTGTTATTATATAATTATAATATCAATTAGAACTATATTTGTTAGNAGATGAAGNTATATTCAAAAAAACAACGATGGAAAAAAATATTACTNTTANCTGGTATTTTGATAATTGGCATCATATTTTGGTTGACNTCNATTTTAGTNTCNAANGTTAAAGAATCTGAANTAGAAAAAATTCGNTTTTGGAGTGAAGCNGTTAAAAAGAAAGCNGAGTTGGTCAGNCTTACAAATATTGCNTTTCANGAGTTGTCNCAAAATGAAACCAATAATGTTTATTTATGGGCTAGNGCAACAAAAGAGTTTCAAAAGTCNTTAAATGANTTTGGACTTGCNTTAGAAATNATNCAAAANAATGANAATATTCCTCTTATACTTACNGATAATAATGGNGTTTATATTTCGCATAAAAANATTGATTTANTAGATATAAGTGANTNAAANAAAANACAAGNNAAGNCNGATTCTATNACCNTAAAATGGGCATCTCAAAACACNCCTATNGAATTTAANTATTATCAAAATAGAGTNCAAANAATATTTTACTCTAATTCCTCAAAATATTTCCAACTNCANTCTCAACGNGANTCANTNATTAATTCATTNTCNNNAGAAATAATGAATAATATNGCTCANTTACCAGTNGTTTTTTGGAGTCAAAGTGGAGACTCTTTAATTGCTTCAAANGTGATTAATANAGAAACTGAAAAGATTNGANATGGATTTNATTATTCAAAAAATGTNTGANNACAATAATCCAGTAGAAATATANTTAGGNAATNATGATAATGGNGTTATTTACTANAGCAACTCNAAAATATTNTTTCAGTTNCAATATTTNCCNTTACTNACNNTANTNATANTAGCTCTTTTNCTNCTTNTATCTTACCTTTCNTTTTCCTCNTTTAGACGCTCTGAACAAAATCAAGTNTGGGCNGGNATGGCCAAAGAAACTGCTCACCANCTNGGAACNCCTTTATCTTCANTNNATGGTTGGATTACNNTTTTAAANGAAAGNGGNCANAANAATTNAGAAGCTTTTNTTGANATGGAAAAAGACATTGAAAGANTANCTGTNGTAAGTGAGCGATTTTCTAAAATAGGATCNTCNGTTGAAATTATNGAAACTGATTTNNTAGAATTCTTTAATAATTANATTTCNTANATGAAAAAAAGAATTCCNAAGACNGTAGAATTAAATATGGAATTTATTAACCANCCACTNCATGCTTCAATTAATGCNNCNTTATTTAGTTGGGTGATNGAAAACATNATAAAAAATGCTGCAGANGCAATGGAAGGNAATGGTAANATCTATTTAANNATTGAAAAGCAACAAAATAGTATTGTNATAAAAGTTAAAGACAATGGNAAGGGAATTCCTNCCTCNNTNCAAAAAACAATTTTTCANCCTGGATNTACTACCAAAGATAGAGGATGGGGATTAGGATTGTCATTNGCTAAAAGAATTGTNGAGGGNCACCACAANGGTAAAATTTATATTTCATCTAGNAAAAAGGGGNTTGGAACNGTAGTTGAGATAACCTTGCCATCCTCAAAATAATTNATTTAGTAATGNATTTNAANACAATACTTATTACTTTTGTTTTNCTTAAAATANCAANGACATATGGACATTAAAAAAATATTAAATTCTTTAGGAATAGAANCNNAAAATTCTGGNGCTGCAATTGGNGGAGACTGGTTANAAACATNAGGAGANACAATTATTTCTGTTTCNCCAGTNGATGGCCAAGAAATAGGCAGTGTTGTTTNTGCAACTGAACAAGATTATCAAAATTGTATANATGCAGGTTTAGATGCATTNTCTGATTGGAGAATGATGCCAGCNCCACAAAGAGGTGAANTTGTTAGACAATTTGGAGAGGCATTAAGGANAAAAAAAGAAGCANTAGGTGCACTTGTTTCTTATGAAATGGGGAAGTCCTTTCAGGANGGNCTNGGNGAAGTNCAAGAAATGATTGANATATGNGATTTTGCAGTTGGTTTGTCNAGGCAANTACATGGATTAACNATGCANTCAGAAAGACCAATGCATAGAATGTATGAGCAGTACCATCCANTAGGAATTGTAGNTATAATTTCTGCNTTTAATTTNCCNGTTGCAGTTTGGGCATGGAATACTGCTTTGGCTTGGATATGTGGNGATGTTTGNATTTGGAAACCATCTGAAAANGCACCTTTATGNGNTNTAGCTTGCCAAAANATAATAGCNGAAGTNTTANANAAAAACAATCTTCACNNAGGAATATNTACAATTGTTATTGGAGATGNAANTATAGGAAAGCTTATNTCTGCTGATAAAAGAATTCCNTTAGTTTCNGCNACNGGATCTACAANAATGGGNAAATCNGTNGGNGAANTAGTTGGAAAAAGATTAGGNAANTCACTATTNGAACTNGGNGGAAATAATGCAGTTATNTTAACNCCNAATGCNGATCTTAAAATGGTTATTCCAGCACTAGTTTTTGGTGCGGTAGGAACTACTGGGCAAAGNTGTACTTCNACNAGAAGATTAATAATTCATGAAGATATTTATCAAAATGTNAAAACAGCTATGGTNAANGCNTATANTCAGCTNAGNATTGGANANCCATTAGATGAGTCNAATCATGTTGGNCCTTTAATNGATCAAGATGCNGTAAAGATGTATTTAGATGCTATTCAAGCAGCAAAANTNGAAGGNGGAAANGTTGTGNTTGAAGGNGNNCAATTAAGTGGANCTGGNTATGAAAGNAATTGCTANGTAAANCCNGTAATTATTGAAGCNGAAAACANNTTTAAAATAGTACAACATGANACATTTGCNCCTATTTTATATTTAATTAAATATAGTGGAGATGTTAATCAAGCAATAGCNATTCAGAATGATGTTCCNCAGGGNCTTTCATCAGCAATTATGACTAGTGACATGAGAGAACAAGAAACATTTTTATCACACCAAGGATCTGATTGTGGAATTGCAAATGTAAATATTGGAACTTCCGGTGCTGAAATTGGAGGAGCATTTGGTGGAGAAAAAGAAACTGGTGGAGGAAGAGAATCTGGTTCAGATGCTTGGAAAATCTACATGAGAAGACAAACCAACACCATTAATTGGGGAAATTCGTTGCCTTTGGCTCAAGGAATTAAATTTGAGCTTTAAGAATTATATCCTAGACTTTTTCTAACTCTATTTATGGTGGCCTCTGCAACCTTTTTTGCTTTAAGAGCACCTTTTTGTAAAACATCTTCAACTTCTTGAGGGTGGTTTATATAGTGATTAAATTTTTCTCTTTGTGTTGCAAATGACTTAACCAANTCCTCAATTAATTCTTTTTTAGCATGACCCCATCCGTATCCTCCAGCCTTTAGGTTTTCTNNCATNTTACNACTNTTTTCANNNGATGCAATTAAATTGNATAANTGATAGACNGTAGAATTATTGGGNTCTTTTGGNGCNTCTAGNNGAGAATTATCNGTNATTANATTTTTATTAATTNNTTTTTTNATAGAGTTTTTCNTNNTCAAANANATCTATNGTATTTTCTCTNGANTTACTCATTTTTTCNCCATCAGTTCCNGGNATTAATTGNGCATCTTTTTGNAGTTTNGCTTCTGGAATAATNAAAACTTCTCCATACTTNTGATTGATTCTNGANGCTACNTCNCTAGTNATTTCCAAATGCTGTAATTGGTCTTTNCCAACAGGNACANAATCTGCATCNTAAAGTAAAATATCTGAAGCCATTAACATTGGNTANGCAAATAGTCCAGAATTNACATCTTCTAGNCTATCNGATTTATCTTTAAAAGAATGGGCNAGTTTCAACCTTTGATATGGNAANAAACAGTTTAAGTACCAAGANAGTTCNGTNCATTGAGGNACATCNGATTGTCTGTAAAAAGTAGTTTTTTCTGGATNNAGNCCACANGCNANCCAAGTTGCTGCTACCTGTANAGTGTTTTCTTTTAGTNGNTTTGGATTCTTTNTNTGAGTTAANGANTGTAANTCTGCNATAAANAGAAATGAATCATTTGCTGGATTATTTGCAAGTTCNATAGCAGGTATAATTGCCCCTAATATGTTTCCCATATGAGGNCTTCCAGTACTTTGAACTCCTGTTAAAATTCTTGACATTCTATTTAATATTCAATTTATACAAATTTAGATTTAAAAATAATATAATTTTATGTGATAAATCTAATCATAGTATTTGTGTAAATGAAAAAATTTTTATCCTTTTCTTTTTTCCTATATATTGGGTTTATCTATGTCATTTTTTGTATAGTTTTTTGGGCGCCAATTTTTTTGCTTGTAAGAGGAAAAAACAAATATAAAAATGCAAAAGCAATTAAATTTCTTTGGTCTAAATGCATGTCTTTTTTAGCAGGGGTTAAATTAGAAACTGTTTTTTTATCCAAATTAGATCTTCAGAAAAATTATATAATTTGTGCAAACCATAAGTCTTACTTAGATATCTTATTAATGTATCTAATCATTGATCAAGACTTTGCTTTTCTTGGTAAGTCAGAAATACTAAAATGGCCTGTGATAAATATATTTTTTAAAAGAGGTATTGATATTCCTGTTTATAGAGACAGTAAAACCAGAGCAGCTGAATGTTTGATTTTAGCAAAAATGGAAATAAAAAAAGGAAGAAGTATAATTATATTTCCAGAGGGTGGATGGGAAAACTCAGAAACTGAAATGAGAAGGTTTAAAAATGGAGCTTTTCAGCTGGCTATAGATACAAATTGTCCAATTCTTCCTGTAACATTTAAAAATAACTATGATTTATTTAAAGACCACAAGGATTTCTCTGGGAATACGAAACCAGGAATTGCTAAAGTAGTTGTACATGAATATCTACCTGTAGATAAATTAAATCGTAGAGATTTAGTAAATTTGAGAGAGCAAACATTTCAAGTTATTAATAAAGAATTAAAAAGTGAAAGTTAACAAAGAACTTATAGCCAAACTTTCTAACTTGTCAAAGCTGAAGTTTAACAAGGAAGAAACTGAACTTATTTCTGAGGATCTATCTAAAATGGTAGATTTCATTAATCAGTTAAATGAGCTTGAAACTGATGGAATAGAGCCACTGATTCACATGAATGAAGAAATAAATAATTGGCGGGAAGATAAACTAGGTGAGGTTTTAAGTCAAGAAGAAGCTCTTTCCAATAGCCCCGTCCAAGACAGTACTTATTTTAAACTTCCTAAGGTTTTGGACAAAAACTAGCAGAATTCCTTAAATGCTTCGGTAAGATTTTCAGCAATCATTTCAGCAGGTCTCCCTTCAATATGGTGTCTTTCAATAAAATGAACTAGTTTCCCGTCTTTAAAAAGTGCCATGCTAGGAGAGGATGGAGGATAAGGAAGGCAATATTTTCTTACTTGGTTGGTAGCATCTACATGAAATCCTGCAAAAACTGTTAGAATTTCATCAGGTTTTATTTCATTTTCGATGGCCATTCTAGCAGCAGGTCTTGCATTTCTAGCAGCACAACCACAAACGGAATTTATTACTACTAATTTTGTGCCTGTAAAGGAATTTAGATGGTTGTCAACTTCTTCTGATGATGTAAGTTCCTTAAAACCTTTGGATGTAAGTTCTTTAATAAATGGTGCTACAACTTCTGCTGGATACATATTTTATTATATTTTAAGTAAAATTACTTAATAATTCTCCAATTAATTAATTTTTAATGTTAAAGTTCTTAAAAAAACTATCTTTTTTGCTCAAAGAAACTCCTAAGTAAAAACTTGCATTCATTCTCCATCACAGATCCAGTAACTATTGTTTTTGGATGTAAAATTTTATTAGACAATTTTGAGAACCCTCTTTTTTCATCATGTACTCCAAATACAATTCTTCCAATTCTTGTCCAAAAAGTAGCTCCAGCACACATAATACAAGGCTCAAGAGTAACATATAATGTACACTCGTTGAGGTATTTNTTTTGTAAATAANTACTTGCAGAAGTTAAAACCTGCATTTCNGCNTGNGCTGTAAAGTCTGTAAGTTTTTCACAAAGATTNTGNCCTTTNGCAATTACTTT